>JAAUSF010000007.1 GCA_012033255.1 Cyanobacteria bacterium RU_5_0 | reverse complement strand
CCCCTCACCCCTCACCCCTCACCTCACCTCATCCCCTCACCCCCTCACCCCTCCATCCCCTCACTCTCTTTACCTTCTTCCTGAAACTGACTTGGAGACGATCGTGCGCGAGTTGGAGTCGTTGCGTCCGCAGGTGGCGGTGATCGATAGTATCCAGGCACTTTATTTTGCGTCGTTGAATTCGGCTCCTGGTTCGGTGGCGCAGGTGCGAGAGTGTACGGCGGCGCTAATGCAGGTGGCGAAGCGGGAGGATATCTCACTGTTTATTGTGGGGCACGTCACGAAGGAAGGGGCGATCGCCGGTCCGAAAGTTTTGGAACATTTGGTCGATACGGTGCTGTATTTTGAGGGCGATCGGTTTGCCAGTCATCGGTTACTGCGATCGGTGAAAAATCGCTTTGGGGCGACGCATGAGTTGGGTGTGTTTGAAATGGCGGATGCTGGCCTGGAGGAAGTGACGAATCCTTCGGAGCTATTTTTGGGTAGCCGTGATGACCAAACTCCTGGAACGGCGACGATCGTAGCGTGTGAGGGAACTCGTCCGTTGGTGGTGGAGTTGCAGGCGTTGGTTAGCCCAACAAGTTATCCATCTCCACGTCGATCGACCACAGGAATTGAGTATAATCGCTTGCTGCAAATCCTGGCGGTGTTAGAGAAGCGGGTCGGGGTTCCGCTATCAAAGTTGGATGCTTATGTTGCGTCTTCTGGCGGCTTGAATGTGGGAGAGCCTGCGGCTGATCTGGGGGTGGCGATCGCAGTGGCGGCGAGTTTCCGCGATCGGGTAGTTGATCCAACAACGGTTTTGATTGGTGAAGTGGGCTTAGGAGGGCAGATCCGTCCTGTCTCGCAGATGGAGTTGCGGCTAAAGGAGGCGGCGAAGTTGGGGTTCAAACGGGCGATCGTTCCGGCGGGACAAGTCGTACCGAATGTGAATCTGGAAATTATTCCGGTTGCACGGGTGGTGGATGCAATTACGACAGCGTTGGTGGCGGGGCGATCGTGAAGGTCTGGCGATTCCGCAGTCAATTCACTCAAATCAGTGTTGTAGTTTTATATAATCTTTATGAAATTTGCCGTGAAATCACACAGGCGTAAACCCGCAGTGACACAAATCTTAAAGCTGTTATGCTTATGATTGGATCACAGATAAACTTGGATTAATAGCTTCCCCGCCTGTTTTCCAAACATATGCAGATTCCACCGATCGTAGGACAGTTATTGGGTGGTCGTTACCAGGTCGTTCAGACGCTCTCCAGTGGTGGATTCGGGCGAACATACGTAGCGATCGATACACACCGACCTGGAAATCCTCAGTGTGTTGTGAAGCAATTAAAGCCCGTTAACAGTAGTGAGGAGGTTCTGAAACAAGCTAGGAGGCTGTTTGCTGTTGAAGCGGAAACGCTGGAACGCTTGGGGCAGAGTGAGCAGATTCCCCGATTACTGGCTTACTTTGAGCAAGTTGGGGAATTTTATCTGGTCATGGAATACATCGAAGGGCATCCCTTGTCACGAGAGATGCAGATGGGTCAGCAATGGACAGAGAAGCAAGTGTGCCGAATGCTTCATGAGGTCTTGCGGATCTTGGAATATGTGCATGGCAAAGGCGTAATTCATCGCGATATCAAGCCAGACAACTTGATTCGACGCGCTTCAGATAAGAAATTGGTCATGGTAGATTTTGGCGCGGTGAAGCGAGTCCGGACGGCTATTCATGGAGGAGAGGCTCCCGTAAATTTCACAATTCCGATCGGCACGTTAGGCTATTTACCGGCTGAACAACGAGATGGGCATCCCCGCTTCAATAGCGACATCTATGCGTTAGGAATGACGGCAATCCAGGCATTGACTGGGTTTAACCCTGGACAACTCCGCAGCGACCCTGACACGCTTGAGCGCGTCTGGAGACCCTATGCAACCCATGCCAGTGAAGCCTTACTAGATATCCTGGAACGCATGGTGCTGTTTCACTTCAGGGAGCGATATCAGGCGGTTGGGTTGGTATTGCATGACTTAGAACCACTGATGCAGCGTTATGCTGAGACTTCAGCGAGTGCGGTGGGTCAGTCAGCGGCGAATCGTCAGTCAGTCCCAAATCCTACTCCAATGTCTGGGACGATTTATCCATCGACCCCCAATGCGATCGCCTCTGGGAATCCGTCTACGCCGCCCAGTTCCCCCCCCAGTTCCCCACCCCATTCACCGCCCAGTTTCCCGCCGACCCATGTGGTGCCCTCGGTACCACCCAACGGGATTGTCTCTGTAAATCCGGCAAATCCATCTACGCCACCCAGTTCCCCCTCCCACTCGCCACCGAGTTTCCCGCCGACCCATGTGGTGCCTTTGGTGCCACCCAACGGGATTGTCTCTGCGAATTCGGCGAACCCATCCACTCCACCTCAAACGCCTGTGAACATCCCACCGATCGCCCCAGTCGGGAGTGTCCCAGGGTCATCGGTTGGTCAATCAGGAGGAGGGAGAGAAGCGTCAGCGAATCTGAATGTCCGGACTGGTTCTGTCAATTCAGGCTCAAATTCTCCTCCGGTCACAGCATCGGTGGCACCTGTGCATTCAAATATGGAGTTCAACACGCTGGTGAGTTCTCTGCCATCCCAGTCTGGTGGACAGGTCGGATCTATCTCTACGGGTGCGGCTAAATCGAAGGCGTGGCTTTGGATAGCTGGGCTGACCGTGTTGATCGCGTTGGTGGGTGGAGGGTTTGGTGTCCAATATTGGATGCAGCAGCAATCCTATTCACGGGCGCAAGGTTCGTTGAGACAAGCCAAGACACTCCAGGCAGAGAAAAAGTATGAGGCTTGCGCTCAGGAGTTGGCGGGTATTTCGCAGAGCTATCCAGATTTGTATGATTCGGCTCAGATTTTGGCAAATGATTGTCAGCTTGCCCATGCTCAACAACTAGCCGAACAGGGAAATCACCGAGGGGCGCTGGAAGTGGTAAGCCAAATTCCTCAAGACAGTTCTGCCCAAACAAGGGCACAGGAATTGACCGATCGCTGGTCTGAGCAAGTCTTGGTGTCTGCAACAAAACACTATCAGGCAGGCAAGCTAGAAGAAGCGATCGCTGAGGTCAACGTGATTCCTCAAACCAGTTCGCTGTACGGCAAGGCGCAGGAGCAGATCAAACAGTGGCAACAGGAATGGCAAGCGAATCAGCAACATTTGGACAAGGCGAAACAGGCACTCGATCAGAAGCAGTGGCAAGCGGCGATCGCAGAAGCGAATAAAGCCACAACAGATTATTGGAAACAACAGGCGGCTCCGATTCTCCAACAGGCAAATGAGGGATTAGCGGCTGACCGTCGAAATGCAACGCCATCCCCTGCCCCTCGGCAACCTGCCCCTGAACCTGTTTACATCCCTCCTGCCCCTGTTCCCGAACCAGAATACATTCCCCCGGTAGACCCGTATGTGCCACCACCGGAGCCAGAATATATCCCGCCCGTAGAACCCTACGTGCCGCCACCTGAACCAGAATATATCCCACCCGCAGAACCCTACGTGCCGCCGCCTGCTTCCGGAGGAGGTGCTGATCCTGATTGCCCTCAAGGGGTTTGTTTATAGAAAAATTATCATATTTGAGAATGAATCATTCTATTAGCCTCCATGAATGTAAGTCTATTCAACTGGTTCGCGATCGCCCTTGGTTTGCCCGTGATGGCTGTGTCGCTGGTGAGTCTCCCTCAATCGAGTCAGGCACAGTCGGCGGATGGGTTCTTCTGTGATGAGACTCGTGAGTTTCCGACGGTGGTTGCCGTCAGCAATGGAGAACGAATCGATTTCATCACCTTTACCTCAGACTGGGCACCGCCACCGTTCGATGATGTCCGAGTCCGCTGTAATCAAGTCGCGGCGAAGTTTCAAAGCGCCTTGCTTAATAACGGAGCCGATGGGTTCAATCGGTTAACGTTTGATTATGTTAGTAATCAGCCTGTTCTTTGTCTTCCCAGCGAACAAGACCGGGCTTGCCAGCGCGACAGTGTTCTGATTACCTTCCGGAATGAACTTCAAGGCTGTCTGTTTGTGCCTGCTTTTCTGGAGAATTTGGCAGACCAGAGTGCGGGTGGAGTTTCGAGTAATACTGATTTTGAGGCGATGCGCGATCTCTGTCGTCAACAATTTCCGGATGGCGGGGGACAGAGCCAGGATCAGATCGAAACGGCTTTTCGCGCCCTTAATCCTTTCACATCAAACTAATTGTGAGGTTAACGCTGACTCCACAATGAGACGACATCTGCTAAGAATTTGGTTTATTTCCCTGTTGTTGACTCTAGGGATGGTTTGGGTTCCTGGAGCGAGTTTGGCACAGTCGATCGACTCTCTCTTTCGTCGAGGGCTAGACGCTCTTGAGGATAGACGATATGACGAATCGGAAGCGATCTGGCGGCAAGTGATTCAACTCGATCCAAGGAATGCCGTTGCCTACTACAATTTGGGACTGGTATTGCAGCTAAAAGGGACACTGGATGATGCAGTCACTGCCTATCGCCAAGCCATTCAACTTGACCCGGATTATGCTCCGGCATATTACAACCTAGGAACGGTTTTCTATGATCAAGGCAAGCTGGACGAAGCAGAGCAAGCCTATCGGCAGGCGATCGAACTGGACTATAACGCCTATGCTTACAACAACCTGGGCATTATTCTGTATCTCAAAGGAAATTTAGAAGAGGCAGCCGAGGCCTATCGGGCAGCATTGGAAGAGCGGGATGTGGATGGAACTCCGGCGAGTGCCCATACGCTGGCTTACTCCAATTTGGGCGATATCTTGCGTGACCAGGAACAGTATGAGGAAGCCACTCAACTCTATCGCCGTTCGATCGCCCTGGATGAAGACTATTCTCCGAACTACAGCAGTTTAGGAATTGTTTTGTTGCGACAAGGGCGTTTGGAAGAGGCGATCGAAGCCTGTAAGACGGCGTTGAACTTAGAAGATGAGGATGCGACGATAACAACCGCCCACGCCCTAGCCTACACTACCCTGGGAGAGATCGCTCAGCAACAGGAGAATCTGGCAGACGCGATCGACGCTTACGAAAAGGCACTGGAAATCGACCCGGAGTATGAGACGGCTCAAACTCTTTTGCAGGAGGCAGAGCAATTAGTCGCTGGTACCGACGACCCCGATCCACAATCCCCCAATCCGCAGCCCAATTCTCAATCTGACCCAGAATCCTCCGAGCTACAATCCTTGGGGGCGGCATTGCGATCGGCGGTGATGGATATTTTTAGTCAGTGATTTGAAGGGCGATCGATCGGCTCACCATGTTTATGCAGTCGTTAAGGCGAAGCAAGTTGCTGTTTCTCCGTTGGAGGAATTGGGTTATGCCTATTGGTTCGACAATCCTGATCCTCAGCGGATGTTCTTTGTCAAAGGTCTACCGCCAAACAGTCCACGCACTCATCACATCCACATCATTGAATCGGATAGCATCTTGCAGGAACGGCTGCTGTTCCGAGATTAGTTTCGTATGGGCGATACTGGATTTGAACCAGTGACCCCTTCCGTGTGAAGGAAGTGCGCTACCACTGTGCTAATCGCCCTTGAAATCTGCGGGGTCAAGCTTAAAAGCTCTGAATCTTCGCCTTTCGGGCCAATCTCACACCCAGCCGTAAATTATAGACGCTGTAAAACATTTTGCACAATAGGCATTTCCTTTTGTCCTACAAATGGGACTCAACCGGTTCTGGCTTTTGCTCTAACAAGGTCATTTCCACGCCATAACAACAGCCCCTTCATAGCTAGAAAACTTATGTGTACAGGGCAGCCTTAATTAAGGGGGACTAGGGGGGATCGGCTTTTCAAATGGGTTCTTAGAATCCGATCGATTCGCCTGCAATGCCCACTCCATCTGGCTCAAAATTCCCCGTAACATTGCCACTTCCGTTAGCGATGGATACGTTCGATTGAATAACCGCCGAAACTTTTCCATCCGACTCGCCGCCGTATGGGGGTAAAGATAGCCAATCTTCAGGAGGAGCGCTTCGAGCTGCTGGTAGTAGCCTTCGAGAGTGTCGAGGGGAGCGAGGGGAGGGGAGGGGGGGAGGGCAGGAGGAAGGGGGGAGGATGAAGAATTCTCTCGACCTTTCCTGTTCTCCCCATCTCCCCATCTCTCTAACTCTCGTGCTGATTCGTGTAGCTCGTAGCAGCAGATTGCGACGGCTTGAGCCAGGTTTAGGTAGGGATACAGGGGGTTAGCGGGAATTTGGATGAGGCGTTGGGCGTAATTGAGTTCTTCATTGGTTAATCCTCGGTCTTCTCGTCCGAAGATGAGGGCGGAGGAAAAATGAGCCTCTGAGACGAAGTTGCCTTCCAGCAGCCAGGGAAGAGCGGTTCTAGGATGTTCCAGGGTGATATTGAGAGTTGTGTGGGGGCGTCCGGTGGTGGCGATCGCTCTCTGGCACCCCTGTAAGGCTTCTGGCAGGCTCTTTACGGCTTGAGCCGCTTCCAATACATCCATCGCATGAACTGCCATCTGACGGGCTTCAGGACTGAGGCGATCGCACTGCGGATTGACGAGTATCAGTTGAGATAACCCCATATTTTTCATCACACGGGCAACCGAGCCGAGATTGAGTGAACCGGCTGGCTCCACAAGAACGATTCTGATTCGAGTTAGTCCCGTTTCCATGACTCATCCACCCATCCACCCATCCACCCTTATGGAGATAAACTGAAGTGCTACGGTTAAGATATATTAATCTATCTCGATTCTCTACACTCCACACCCTACACCCTAATCTATGGGACATGTGCGCGCTAAGTCTGATTTACCAACCAAACTCTGTCCTGTATGCCAGCGATCGTTCACTTGGCGAAAAAAATGGGAAGATTGCTGGGATGAGGTGAAATATTGCTCAGAGCGGTGTCGCCGTCGTCGCTCCACGGCTAAGCTTCCTGAAGAAGGATAAATTTGTAGTTCTATGGTGAAAAGGGTTGAGCTAGCGCATTGTTCGATCGTTAGTGCGCTCAACTTGTCGCGATGCGCTCTGTAAAGTCGTTCAGATTCTACAACTTTTTGCCACCATAACTTTTTGCCACTGATTAATTTTTTCATTTCGAGGTTTCATTCATGCCAGTCAATTCGGTGCAGCCAAAGCTGATTATTCATGGAGGAGCAGGAAGTTCGCTTAAAAGTAAGGGAGGAGCCGATCGCGTCCGGCAATCTCTTTATGCAGTGATTGAGACGGTGTATTCGCTGCTAGTGTCGGGTGCAGATGCCCATACTGCGGTTGTGTTGGGCTGTCAGCTTCTAGAGGATGATTCTTGCTTTAATGCGGGAACGGGGTCGGTGTTGCAATCGGATGGACAGATTCGCATGAGTGCCTCTTTGATGGATGGCAAGCAACAGCGATTCAGTGGGGTGATTAATGTGTCTCGGACTAAAAACCCGATCGACCTTGCCCAATTTCTGCAAACTTCGCACGATCGGGTTCTTTCTGATTATGGCGCACTGGAACTACTGCGAGAGTTGCAAATCCCAAGCTATGATCCCTTGACTGAACTCCGATTACAAGAATGGATTCAGGAACGACGCGGCAATTTTTCGAGGGAAATGGCTAATGTCGTGGCTGAGCGAGAAGTGTTGACGGAAGCTGGACGAGGGACGATCGGCGTCGTTGTACGGGATATGCATGGGCGACTAGCCGTTGGCACTTCGACCGGGGGCAAGGGGTTCGAGCGGATTGGGCGAGTCAGCGATTCGGCAATGCCTGCGGGAAACTATGCCGCTTCAAATGCCGCTGTTAGCTGTACGGGGATTGGTGAGGATATTATTGATGAGTGTTTAGCCGCTCGAATCGTCATACGGGTGACGGATGGATTATCCTTACAATCCGCATTCGAGAAATCTTTCCGGGAAGCCGACCAGCGCAACCGAGATTTTGGGGCGATCGGCATTGCGGAAACAGGAGCGATCGCGTGGGGCAAAACTAGCCAAGCCCTCCTGGCTGCCTATCATGATGGTCAGGCGATCGGCGATACCCTGGAAATGGACTCCGGAACGCAAGTCGCTGGCATTGCTTAAAACGAAAATCGTTAGAGTAAAAAATCATCTAGCCTCTGTAAAAATTCCTTTATATTTTGCCGTAGTAAAATAAATCGTCTAGAGTCTAGCTAAAACGAACATCCGTTTTTCTGGATGGCGATGTCATCCTGTCAATAATTGCCAAACTGGTGTAAGCCAGCTAGAACATCAAGGGTGAATGAATGTACGCAGCAAAATCTGAGCCGAGAGTGTCAAGTCCAGTGGAGTCAATGAATTTTTCTGCCCTGCTCGATCCCGCTATTCTGCAAACGGCTCGGCAAATCTATCGCACCTATTACGAAGTCCATCCTGATCAGGTACGACGTCCGATTGGGGTGGCGATCGATCGTTATACCCATCGCGGAAAACTGATTTTCGGCGAAAAACCGATCCTGTTGCCACAAGAATGTTTCATTCCTTTAAGCCAGATTGAGCTAGGTTTACACTAGGAAAATTAAAATTCAAACGGCAACTTCAAAAACGAACGTGACCCATCCTTCTGAATTTTCTACAGCTACCTTGCCGGTCGCCTATGGCGATATTGAAGCGGCTTCCGCCCGACTCCTGGGTCAAACTAACCAAACGCCCATATTGACGTCTCGGACGGTCAACGATCGGACTGGCAATCAAGTTTTCTTCAAGTGCGAAAATTTCCAGCGCACCGGATCATTCAAATTTCGAGGTGCATTCAATGCGCTGGCTAAACTCTCCCCAAATCAACGGCAACGGGGTGTTTTAACCTATTCTTCTGGGAATCATGCTCAGGCAGTGGCATTGGCTGGGAAACTTCTAGATATTCCCACCACGATCGTCATGCCACATGATGCGCCAATTGTGAAACAGGACGCTACACGGGGGTATGGGGCAGAGGTAATTTTATACGATCGGGCTGAAACGACGCGAGAATCTCTCGCCAAACAAATCGCTCAAGACCGTGATGCAACTGTCATTCCACCCTATGATCACGCCGATGTGATCGCCGGACAGGGCACGACCGCCAAAGAAGTGATCGAATCTGTTGAATCACTCGATATGCTGCTTGTTTGCTGCGGTGGTGGAGGGTTATTGTCGGGTTGTGCGATCGCCGCGAATGCGCTTGCTCCGGGTTGTCGTGTGATTGGCGTAGAACCGGAAAAAGCAGATGACGCAACGCGATCGTTCTATAGCAAAACGCTGCAATCGGTACATAACCCGGAGACGATCGCAGATGGTGCCCGAACACCTTGCCTAGGAAGGCTCACCTTTCCGCTTGTGCTGCACTATGTTCACGATATGGTAACAGTATCCGATGAAGCCCTCTTACGGACAATGTTCTTTCTTTGGGAACGGCTCAAGATTGTTGTTGAACCCACTGGCGCACTTGCGGCGGCTGCTCTCCTGGAAGGGATGGTTGCCGTTTCCAACGCCCGAATCGGGGTAATTGTCACAGGTGGAAATGTGGATCTCCGTCAAACTCTTGAATGTCTCAATGGCTAATAAATATTGTGTGTAAGGGTGAAGAGTGGTTCACCCTTACGTTTAATTCAATCACTGATTAACCGAATCTGATACAACACAGAATTATTGACGATATCCAGTAGTCCCAGTAGTCCCAGTGGTCGTGCTGTTAGGATCGCGATAGACGGTATGATCGTCCCGTTTTCTGCCTGCTAAGCCAGCTAGACCAAGCAGACCCAGCAAACCCAACCAACCCCAATCAAAGTCATTGTCTTCTTCGACAACATCAGTGGTTGTATCGTCAGTTCCGGGAGCGTCCTGAGCAGAAGCAGGAAGAGTGAAAGGAAGTACCGTCAAACCTACGGACAGGGCACCAATGCCGATCGCCTTGAACAAGTTGGTTTTCATGAGCTAGAGTTCTCCTTAAGAGTAGTAAGTTGAATTGATGCGGATCTGCTTCAATTCGTAGCCTCTTGAAAACAGGCTGATTGAATTCAGCAAGTGAGCCTACCCTTTTACAGTATTTGACTTAGTACTAAACCTGAATCGACCCTCAGCTAGATATGATCTTCTAAGCGCACTCTTGCTAAGGGGGTAGGGTGACAGGCTAAGGGGGTAGGGTGACAGGCTAAAAGAGATATAGCTAAGTGCTGAGTTGTGAGGACTGAGTAGCTGAGTCAGGATTGATTGACCGTTTGCCTTTCAGCCTTGTGCAGAGCCAGATAAGGTTGTGTGTCAGACTCCGCTCGTTGCTCCATCTGATGTGGGAAGTCCATGTGCCCCGATGCTCCTTCGGGAGAGCGCGGGGACTATAGCTCCCCAAACCCCTCATGGGCTAGTTTTGAAGGATAGTTCATGAAATCGGTTTGACACATGGCAGGACATAGTAAATGGGCGAACATTAAACGACAAAAAGCGCGAGTAGATGCTGTTAAAGGCAAAACGTTTGCTAAGGTGTCACGGGCAATCATTGTGGCCGCTCGGACGGGGGGAACTGAGCCATCTGGGAATTTTCAGCTTCGCACGGCGATCGAGAAAGCTAAAGCCGCCGGAATTCCGAATGACAATATCGATCGAGCGATCGCCAAGGGTGCAGGCAAACTAGGAGCCGACAACGATACCCTGGAAGCCATTCGCTACGAAGGATACGGTCCTGGAGGCGTTGCCATTTTGATTGAGGCGTTGACCGACAACCGCAACCGCACGGCAGCCGACCTGAGAGCCGCCTTCAGCAAGCGTGGTGGGAACTTGGGTGAAACAGGATGCGTTGGCTGGATGTTTGAGCAGAAGGGAATTGTTACCCTTCGAGGCAAGGATAAGCCAAAAGGCAGAGGAGCAGAGACGATCGATGAAGATGCCCTCCTCGAAGCCTCTCTGGAAGGAGGAGCCGAATCCTATGAGTTAATCGATGTGGATGAAGATGTGCCAGGGGCTGAAGTCTCCACCAACGCGAATAATCTGGAAATCTTGACTCAAACCTTAAGAGACAAAGGCTACAACGTCATCCAAGTTGAACTACGCTGGATTCCTAACAACAGTGTGGAAGTGACTGATCCAGACCAAGCCCGATCGCTGCTCCGCCTCATGGATGCTCTAGAAGATTTGGACGATGTGCAAAGTGTGACTGCCAACTTCGATATGGCAGATGAGTTGATGGCATTTAGCATGGTGTAATCAATGGTGAGCTTGCTCGTACTGAATCGATCGTTTAATATCCTCGGCACTTCTATGACTCGAATTAACACTGAAGCGTCCCTAAGCCAACTGTATGAGCAAGATTTTGCTCTATGGATTGAGACTACCGTGGCTCAACTTGAAGCACGAAATACTGAAAATTTGGACTGGGAAAATCTAATCGAGGAAGTTGCATCGTTGGGAAAATCACAGAAACGAGAGCTAGAAAGTCGATTACGCATTTTGTTAACCCATCTCCTCAAACGCTGCTATGTTTCCATGCCTGAATGCTACCGGGGTTGGGTTGATACGATCGATGAACAACGCAGCGAATTGGAATTGTTGTTAAAGCAATCTCCCAGCTTAAACCGATATTTCATTGACGTGATTGATCCTGCTTTTGACTATGCTCTTCGTAAAGTCCGTTGTGATTATCCAGATACCCAATTCCCGGAGAGATGGCAATTTAGCCGTGAGATAGAGGCACTTCTCTCAGAGTCATTCTGGGACTAGCCGCACATGGGGTCAGGGCAGTAGGTTGATCGGGTGATAGGTTGATCGGGTGAGACGATCGCGTCAGAATAAAGGAAGTATAACTCTTACTCGATCGATCTCCCTTGGTTCCGATAATCCCAATGGTTTTGAAACAGCACTCATCACCCGCACCCACCGCTTCCTTACTTTCTACTCTCGATTATGATGTGGCGATCGCAGGCGCAGGAATTGTTGGCTTGACGCTTGCCTGTGCGCTGAAGGATTCCGGACTTCGTATTGCTCTTATTGAGGCAAAACCCCGTGAGACCGGACTTAAGCAACATCGGGCATACGCGATCACCTTGATGTCAGGACGGATCTTTCAAGGCTTAGGGGTTTGGCAAGACATTCTGCCTAGCATCACCCCATTCTGTCAGATTCGCCTTGCAGATTCTTACGATCCGGCGGTTGTGAACTTGCACCCCACTGACCTTGGCACTGACCTTGGCACTGACCTTGGTAAAGACGAGTTGGGCTATGTTGGGGAGCATTGTGTGTTAGTACAAGCTCTCCTAAATGCGCTGAAAGATGCTGAAACAATAACTTGGCTTTGTCCGGCAGAGTTAGTCAAAGCAGAGTATGGAACAGATGCTGTTGATTTAATCCTGTCGATCGCTGGAGAACCTCAACCCATCCGGACGCGATTACTCGTGGCGGCAGATGGGTCGCGATCGCCCATTCGCCAACACGCCGGAATCGGAACGCACGGCTGGCAATACTGGCAATCTTGTGTTACTGCCGTGATTCGTCCTGAAAAACCTCACGAAAATATTGCCCGTGAGCATTTCTGGGCAAGTGGGCCTTTTGCTTCACTGCCGTTACCCGGAAATCGCTACCAGATTGTCATGACGGCTCCTCATGCCGAGGCAAAGAAGTGGGTTGAAGTTGAGGAATCAGAATTTTTGGCAGAGTTAGATCGTCGCTATCAAGGGCAGTTGGGCAAATTGGAGTTGGTGAGCGATCGTGCCCTTTTCCCAGTGAAATTGATGCAGAGCGATCGCTATACTCGTTCCCGGTTAGCCCTCGTTGGAGATGCGGCTCACTGCTGTCATCCCGTTGGCGGACAAGGACTCAATTTGGGTATCCGAGATGTCGCGGCGTTGGCAGAAATCTTGCGATCGGCTCACGAGCGCGGCGAAGATATCGGCGATGAACAAGTCCTGCGACACTACGAACGCTGGCGCAAACTGGAAAACCTGATGATTTTAGGATTCACAGATGTCCTCGATCGGGTCTTCTCCAATAGCTGGCTGCCGATCGTCACCGTCCGTCGAGTCGGACTGCGAGTGATGCGTATCGCTCGTCCTCTCAAGTTTTTAGCATTGCGATTAATGACAGGTCTAAGCGGTCGAGAACCAGAATTAGCCAGACGTTGATTTACGCAATGTGCGAGTTTTATAGCTGTCGCCATAAAGGTTTAGGACATAGCCACAAAGTTGTATATCACGTTTGATTGAGTATGGCGAACGATTCGCTCAAAATCTATAGGTTATTAGGCTACTGGTTGAGTTGGCAGGGGTTTGTCTAGTTTTTGGTGCGTGTGGCTTAGCAGCGTATCAAGATAGCGTTTCAATTGGTTCCACTGATAGCGGTTAGGACGGTACATTTGATTCGCTTGCTTATGGAAGAGCGGAGCGATCTGTACGGCTTTCAAGTCAGGATTGGTAGAAGATTCGCGGGTCAGAGCGATCGCCTCTGGTTCTGAAGGCACCAAACCGGGAGGAAGGTATCCGTCTAACAAACTCAGAATTTGGGAGTGACAAGCTTGCGTATCGATCCCCCGTTGGTGTAGCATTTGCAAGACTTCACTCACTGACATCGAACGATTGGGAAACGATCGCAATAGCTCTAGCAATAGGAAATAGTCGCTGTATGCCTGGCGAGGAGAATCAAGCACCTTGGGATGAAGCGGCAAAACTGCAAGTCCATAAGCGACCCGACTACAGCTAGAGATACAGTTGTCTTGCGGAACAACCGGACGAGCATAGGTATCTTGGATAATCGTGGCATTGGGAAGTTTTTGCCGCAGCCAACGCGCGATCGCCCCCATTGATGCCGTTCCGCCCGTACAGATTACCTGATTCACTGCCGACACAGGCGTTTCCAGTTGCGCCAACAGCGAATTCAACTCCCGATTTAATCGTTGAACATAGGGCAACAAAACTTTACTGCCTAAATCCTGACGCAAAATTGTCCAGCGTCGATCGCCCAATCGTAGTGTGAAGCGATTCTGGAGTTGTAGAACGATCTTCACACACCGAGCTACTTCCAGAAGAATTTGCCCTGTTCGCATACTCTCTAGCCGTTGCTGCAAGCCATAGCGATTCAACAGATCCGGTTCTCCTGGTGCAGGTAACGTCAAATGTTCTAGATTCAGCCCTTCCAGGCTCACTGTTTCTAGACTCAGATCGAGATGTGCCATTGGATTGACGCGATCGGCATCCGGTATTTGCAACAGCGGATAGAGCAACTGAATAATAATATCTTGGTCAATTCCATTGCCAGCAAACGGAAAACTACGAATGTGAAAATCTGAATGGCTTAAGTCAGTCAAGGTTGCCGGTAGATTCACCAATGCCAGTTCTGTCGCGATCGCCCCTGCATTGAGAACGAGAGTATTGCCCTGCCAGTCGGCGTTGTGCAGGATTTGGGGATGAGGGGGTGGGAAGGTCGTTGTCATCGCTCTGGTCGTGTTGCCTCGTTGGTTCCTGGTTGCTGCGAAGGACAGATAGGAGCGTTGCGATCGCCTCTTCAATTAAGAAAATTTGCTCTGGCTGAGCGACCAGTCTGGCGTTAAGAACGGCTTCACGGAGGTTAAACCGGTAGGTATCTGACCAGGTTAACGGATGCCCCATCATGACACCTGTCAGTTGACTGAAAGCGGTTTGAAATTCCGGATCTTCTAGCCCTAATGCGTGGCAAGTTAACCCAGTGGATGAGTCAGAGGGGTCTAGGGAGGTCAATAGAGTCTGAAGGGCATATTGAATCCAAATGAGCGGCACTTGGAGCCAGTTAGACCACTGTAAAACAGGTTCCCATTGGGATGTTTGGGAGGAATAGTGAGGAATGGCGAGTTTGAGGAAGGGTTTGAAGTCTTGCAGGAATGGGTGAGGGGCATCGGGTGATGCGTTGGGTGGGATCAGCGATGGGAGATTAGCAATGGCGACAGGGGTGATCCAGCGTTGGGTTGGTTCAGCCTGAGTTGGCATAGATCGATCGCTTTTCGCAGGGATGAATGAGACGGCAGTGGGGAGGCGGAATCGGCGATCGGTCGCCTTGGCATCCGGTGAGTCTTGTGTTTCTGTCCAATAGAGCGGATAAAGCTGACGAGTGACACGATTGAGCAGAACGGCTGAAAGACCTGTAGTCCCAAAATCGATTCCCAAGTACCAAATGCTGGAGATGGGTTCTGGAGCGGGGCGATCGTCTGGCACTGTCACATCGGGTATCAAATCCTCTGTCGTGAAGAATTCCTCTTCCGGCTGGATCGTGATTTCATCTTCATATTCCACTTCCAGGAAGGGATCTTGCTCTAGCAAATCGTCATAGGACGGAATCGGCGAATGCGGGAGTTGAGCCATTAGAGGTGAGGAAGCGTCATCAGCCAATCGGAGCAAATCTTGGATTAGATCGGATACAGTGCCGCTTAGCTCTGGCAGACCATCTGCATCGTCTGAATCTGCATCGTCTGAATCTGCATCGTTTAAAGTATCGGCTTCTGGTTCTCGAATAGCCTGAGTTGTTTCCTGATGCTCAACGGTGTCCAAATCCTCGTCCGGTATCGTTAGATCTGAACTTTTTTTTTTAACACATCGTTGGCTTCAGAAGATTCGGTTTCAACCCTTTCAGGCACTGAAGAAGATTCCAGGTCAGAGTTGGTTTCTTGAAGCGGCGCAGGGGTCGGTTCGTCAAAGATATTTTCTAGAGTGAAGCGTTGTGTATCGATTTCAGAGGAACGATCGCGGGGGGGAGGCTCGATCGATGGCACCCCTTCAAATAGGCTATCCAATCCGTCTAAGGTGAAAGCATCCGCATCTTCTTCCGCAGGTGCAGGAGGTTCTGTCGGTTGCCAACTGAATTCAAATGGCTGATCCGGCTGATTATCTGATATTGGAGGGAAGAGGCTTTCGAGCGTCGTCGAGTTGGCAGGCTCTGAATCACCGACTTGATCTTTTGCAGATTCGGGCGTGACGGCTGGTTCAGCATCCACGAAGGCAAACAGGTCTTCCAGGGTCGCCTCAACTATTTCATCTGCAACTCGACGATTACGCTCTGCTTCGGGGGTGAGTTCAGTAGCAAACAGGTCCTCAGGGCGATCGATCCAGTCCGGTGCGTCTGGCGCTTCTAGTTCTTCCTCTTCTTCTTCTTCATTTTGGTCAGAAACAGTCTGGTCAGGGATATTCTCGTCTGTTGGTGTCAAGCCGATGAACTCATCGCTAAATAACAGCGCTTCGATCGTGGTGGCATCAACAGAATTAATTGTGGCGGCATCAACAGACGACGTGACTCCCGAATCGGATGCTATTTCCTGACCAGCGACTTGCAACTGATCTACAGGAGAGGATTCGATCGGCTGAGATTCTTCCCAATCGGCTAGCGCCCAATCCCCATCATCTGTCACCGATAGCGACATCGCATCTGCATCGGCTCCTTCCAGGCTAGAGAGATCAGTTGTTAACTGGTGAAGCGTATTTGCCGGAAGGCGAAGATTGGTGACAGCTGGCTCAGCGACCGGTATATCAGTCACTAGCAGATCTTCATCTGGTCGGGCAGGTTCGTAGTCTTCTTCAATGGGTCGATCGATCGGAATAGGGGCCGTTAGCACTGATGCAGGTTCAGTCTCCGATGGCGGGATCAGATCCATCAGAGAGGCGATCGTCTCAACCTCATCGATTAGCTCACCGGGAATTGCCTCCGTGGGGCTAGTCAAATCCTCGACTTCTTCGTCCATCAACATCTCCAGTGACACCTCTTCACTAGGCGGCGGCTCTGGTTCGCTTAACAAGAAAGATTCGACGGTTTGAGGCAAATCAGCAGACGGAAATTCTACCGGCGGAGGGTTAGTTGGCAGCGAGGCTTCCACGGTTGCCGGATCGGTCAGCCCAGCAAACCAATCTTGGTTGAAGTCAGTCATCTCAGAGGGGTCTTCGAGTTGAGATCCTGAAACCTCAATGGATTCCGTCGAGGATTCTGTTTCCATTGATCGATCAGGCGGATTCGTTGCCTCACCGATCGTCGGCTCATCAGTATCCGTTGGTTCTCCAAATAGAGTTTGATAGAACTCATCTTCGTAAAGGCTATCTGGCGAAGCAACGAGTGGCATTTCGTCAGCAGAAATTGTCGCTTCAAATGAGGCATCAGTGGGTTCTGCCCAATTCATATCCCTGGACGAATCGGCATCTATTTCAGCCGTCAGTTGGTTGAGCAAGTCAAGCGCAGACTCCAAATCATCCAACTCTGGCGGTGTGGGAGTAGGAGTAATAAACCTTGAT
Organism: Cyanobacteria bacterium RU_5_0; assembly: GCA_012033255.1. GTDB lineage: Bacteria > Cyanobacteriota > Cyanobacteriia > Elainellales > Elainellaceae > JAAUSF01. The sequence continues at coordinate 62,946 of JAAUSF010000007.1, read as the reverse complement.
TCCCGATTAAGTTCATCCTCTGGAAGGCGAGTGATTTCCTCATCTTCTAAAGGTGGAAAGGGAAAACTCTCATCTCCTTGAAACAGGGACACCTCTGCATCCACTGATAATGCGTCTGATTCAGGTGGGATGGCAGTCAAATCTAACTGACTCAGTTCTAAATTCAGTTGTTTTAGATAGTCTGCTTCCTCGTCCAGGGGCGAGGGTTCAACAGACGATCGAGGGGTATCTGATGTATCAAAGGGAATGGGTTCCCCCGAAGCAGCTTGCTTTAAGGCGGATTGATCCAGGGCATTGAGTTCTTGTAACAGACGAGTGATCTGGCTGTCCGGGTCTTCCGCAAACGGAGGTTCCTTCGCCGGAAGGATCGATCGCTCAGCAGACATCCAGCCAGAAGACTGCATGGACGCTTGCAGGAAGGAGGAAGCTTCGCCTCCAAGCAATCGCGCCAGCCGTGCTACAAATGCCGCGATCACCGCTTCCCCTTGCTGTCCTGTACTATACATCCGGCTTAATCCTTGCTCCAGAGACTCCTGATAGCTGTGGATGTTGGTTTGAAGCGACTCAAAGATGACGCGCAAGGTCGTATCTAGCTTCATCATCAGCTGATCGGATTGCGCCTGAAACATTCGCAATCGCTCTAGTCGCTGCACCGGACTGAGGGATGCCAGGTTTAGCTCGGCTTCGTTGAGGGAGCGATCGCCCGATGCAACCGTCAGACTTGCCATCATCTGAGCAACCTGCCCCATCAGATTTTCCTGCATTTGCAGCATCGCCGCTTGCAGAAACTCGGTCAGGTATTGCGGATTCTGTTGCGGAGGCAAGACATACTGCTGTTGTTGCATCTCCAGTTGGCGAATTTCCTGAGTGAGCGCATCTCGCTGGAGCCGCAGCGTTTCTATGTCCGATCGCAACGGTTGCAGCATATTCAGTCGCAGGTAGTTCATCTCTTGCACGACTGCCTGCAAAATCTGTTGGGCTGAAGCCTCCGCCGCCGCCACAGATTGAGACGATTCTCTCAGGGTTGGGCTGTCACTCCCACTGCTCTGCTGTAGAGAAACAAGGTAATTGCGGGACTGTTCTAACACCTGACGTTGCCGTAACGCTTCGTTAGACATGACCCACGGTAGGCGAGGAGTGGTTCTGTTGAGAACCTCATCGATTTCGGTGATCAGTGCTTGAATTTGAGAGTTTTCGGGAGCCACAATTCAATCCTGACTAGACATTGCAGGGGTTTACGAAAGAGGATGGGCGATCGCTGCCTAATACTAACGTTAGCTTGCCCAATCGAACTATCAATATTCCTCTAAATCGAGCCAAATGGCGTTGAAGGATCAAGTTTCTTAACCAATAGGGGTTTCAGGGGGGCTATAAGTCCCGCGCGATATGTGTAGATGCCTCATCGGGATATAGGGACACCCTGCATCGTAGAGCTTCGCTCCGCCGAAGGCATATGAGGGCATAGGAGGGGTATGTGCTTCGCACACGCTGCGCGAACGATACCCCGAAAATCGACACACTGTCTTCATCAATGACCGTTAACTCAGATGTATTCATAGTAAGGGTTTCAAGGTATAGCGACAGCCACTTGGGTTAGGACGAGGTGCAGGGGTGCCATCCCTGGCTGGGGGCGAAGCCCGCCATAGACGACGTGCCACCTTCCCAAAGGAGCCAGGTAGGGACTCATTCGATCGATGGAGGGGGAGGTGACTGCGATCGCCCATCAGTTGAGCAGTAAAGCTGAGTAGGGTGGACACGACCCACATCAATCTTTAGACGTTCACCAAGACATTCCTAAACTTCTCAATCTAGATTCTTCACGTTATTCCTTGATTCATTCATCCTCCCATTCTCACTTCACTATCTCTAAAATCAAAAACCTTAGAGCGAATAAGGTGGGCAAAGACTTTTAAACGAAGTGATATGGCGGCAGAGCTTCCCCAATACTCAGTTCCCAGTGCGGATGCGGCGGCAATCGGTTGAGATACTCCTGAAAAGCAGGGGCTTGTTGACGATCGCCCAATAGATAAACCCGTTCAACACCATCACTCGATTCAGTGCGGATCAGATTGGGATAAGCCTGTGCGATCGTTTGCACCAACTCGTCTAGCTCTTCCTGCTGCTGCTGCTGCCATTCTGCCTGTGCCTGAAATTGTTTCTTCTTAGCAAGAAAATATTCTTTGCCTTTGACATCAGCCGCGATCGACGGTTCAGGGAGCATCACAGGCGTCAGTTTGAGCAAATATTCGGCTTGTCCTTGCAGACGATTCAGCTTACTCAGATACTCCGTCTGATAAGACTCTAAATGCTCTAACAAGGCTTGCCGAGACACAAAACAAGTGCCAAACCGAAGCGGCAACACGGTGACTTGCTCAAAGATCTCTCGAATGACGCGATCGTGAGACAGGACGGCTTGCATCAACCGTATATCGCTCGATTGAAAGGGTTCGAGTTCTAAATTCAACTCCACCACGGCTGCCAGTTGATTCGCTACGATCAGTTGCAGTGAACCAATGATTCCCTCTGGTAAGTCTAGAGTAGCTATGGAATTGAGGAAGGCGTAGGTGTACATTGGGTGATGAGAGATTGAGAGTGAGATTGTCCTTAGAAGCCAATGTCTGTTAGTGGTGATCATGCTCAGAATCAAAAATAGTCTGCACGTCACACTCTGGTGCATTCCTTTGTCTGGAAGCACGTCGGGCATGTCCTGATAGGAGATGCCGAATGTATTGCCGATATTGCTCTACAGCCATCGGATAATACCTCCTGCTAACTGCCCTCACTGACATTGTATGCGCCATTTGCCCTCACCCTAAATCCCTATTTTTGCAAAAGAACCGCCCAGCTTGATGAACTGGGCGGCACGTAAAACAGGTTAGGCAATTGGCAGAGACATGAAGTTCTGCGCTGTTGTGGACGAATTAAGACTTGTTGGAGGATTCAACGGTTCGGCGGTTGTGGGCAATCTCAGCAAATTTGCCATTGGTGTGACCATTGCCGTTACGAGGTTGAATCACGCCGTAACCACCATGATTCCGCTCATAAATAACATTGATTTCACCAGTGTCAATGTTGCGGAACATATAGAAATCGTGATCAACTAAATCTAGCTGTTCTAGCGCCTCCTGAATCGTCATGGGTGGCATGGCAAAGTATTTCATGCGAACGACTTCGCTGGGTAGTTCGGGGGTGCGATCGTTGTCAATCAACGTCGAAGCGACAGGCTCTTGTTCAAGAACGTCCATCGTCTTGACAGGCGTATGGAATTTCTCATGGCGTTTCTCCTTATATTTCCGAAGTTGACGAGCAATCTTGTCCGCAACTAAATCAATGCTGGCGTAGAGGTTTTCACTGCTCTCTTCCGCCCGCACGACAGCACCACTCGCATAGATCGTTACTTCAGCCGTCTGCTTGGGGTTTATCCGGGGATTGCGGGCGACGGATAGATGTACATCAACTTCGGTAGTGAACGTTTGGAAATGATTAACTGCCTTTTCAATTTTTTGATGCACATACTCACGAATCGCGTCGGTAATCTCAATGTTTTTGCCCTGGATAACAAGCTTCATATTTAAGCTTCCTCCCCTAGATATTTGGGTCATATTCCCACCCTAGCACCTTGTATTCTGCACGACAAAACCGTTTAAAATGTTTTGCATCCGTTGATAATTCTTGATTAGAACAATGAAGTAGAGGTCAAAATTTACGTCCTTTTACGCTTGATTCCCAAGAAGACATACAGGTATCCTTATAAGTTGGGTGTTATTTTCTAATTCAAATTCCCTTGCCTTGATTCGACGTTGTCACGTTTATGACTGCGGATTAGTTCCGTATGAGATGGCTTGGCAGTGGCAGCGATCGCTCGTTGCGTCCCGACGCGACCTCCCCGATCGAGAGGATATTTTGCTTCTGCTAGAGCATCCACCTGTTTACACTCTCGGTCAAGGAGCAACATTAGACTTCCTTAAATTCGATCCAGCGAACGCCCCTTGTCCGTTGCATCGAGTCGAGCGAGGCGGCGAAATCACCTATCACTGTCCCGGACAACTCATTGGTTATCCCATTCTCAATCTCCGTCAGCATCGCCCAGATTTACACTGGTATTTACGTCAACTGGAAGAAGTGCTGATTCGCGTGTTAGCCCTCAATGGACTGAACGGTAAACGTCTCCCTGGTTTGACCGGGGTTTGGCTAGAAGGACGAAAGGTAGCCGCGATCGGCATTAAAGTCAGCCGTTGGATCACAATGCATGGCTTTGCGCTGAATGTTTGTCCAGATTTAACGGGCTTTGAACAAATTGTGCCTTGCGGCATTGAAGATAAACCTGTTGGCAGTCTTGCCCAATTTATTCCTGATATTTGCTTCGATCGCATCCGAGAGCAAGTCACTGCCTCATTTGCAGATATATTTGGACTGCACTTGGTGATGGGAGAATTCGATCAACTGTTGCAGGAAGCATGATTTAGGCAATTTGGACTAAATCTGGCACAAAGTTTACTAGTTATGACGCTCGGTTCCTGATTAGGACGTAGCAGAAAGCCTGTCTGCCAGTGCTTCCCACGATAAGCCGCGCAAGACCACTCGCTGCTCTCCGATCGGCTGCAATTCAGCCTTTGGTTCTGGTGCGACAATCACCATCTGTTCTCTCCTGACCTTCACTCAAACAATTCGGTTGAGATCCAACACAAATCCGGGCAAAAGATCCTCTCCAGATAGGCTAATTGGCGCATCAAACACTTCAACGGGGTGTCCTTGACGATAAATTTCTACCTGCCGATCTTGGGGATTGATCAGCCAACCCAACACTACGCCATTGTCCATATATTCCCGCATCTTGGCACGGAGCGTCCCCAGATCATCGGTTTCAGAGCGGAGTTCAATCACAAAATCAGGGACGATCGGCGGAAATTTGCGCTGTTGGGCTGGCGTTAAGGCATCCCATCGGGCTTGTTTAATCCAGGCGGCATCGGGAGAGCGATCGGCTCCATTGGGCAGTTTGAAACAGGTAGAAGAACTGAAGACAACGCCCAAATTAGCTTGGCGATTCCACAATCCCAAATCCACGATTAAATCTGCTTCGCGCTTGCCGCCTTCTCCGCCCACAGGTGACATGATGACTAATTCTCCAGTGGCAGTACGTTCAAATTGGATCTCAGGATTATTTCGACAGAGTTGGTAGAAGGCATCATCGGTGAGTTCAAGGAGGGGGGAGAGGTTTACAGTGACGGCAACCATAGCAAGGATGAGGGATGAGGGATGAGGGATGAGGGATGAAGGGTGAGAGGAGGGAGGAGATGGAGGGGTGGTTTTAGGATTTTAGGCTGGGATTGTCTTCAAGGAGTTCAGCGATATCTAGGCATTGAATGCGAAGGGTCGCTAACCAGCTACGACTACGCTGTTGAGGTTGATAATGCCATTTCAGCAAATGTCCAATTAATACACTTAAGCGACTACGCAGTTCTTGACGTTGCTGCTGACCCAACGATTCAATCTCCTCAATTAGATTTGGCAAGGGTTGATTTTGAATGGAATACGCATTGTCTGGCTCTGCCCCTTTCTGCAACTGGGGATAGTTCATTGTGGTGGAACCCATCGTCTTGATCCGCATCCCCATCAGTTCCACTAGCGTTAAGATGAAGCGTTCAATTAACCGACCTAAAAACTCATGCGCTTCTAAAGGCACTGTAATTTCTAATGTTCCATTGTCATACGTCAGGCGAGAGCCACGGGATTGAGGAAGGGCATCCAGAATTTGCAGGTATGCTTTCCACGATAAGCCGCGCAAGACCACTCGTTGCTCTCCGATCGGCTGCAATTCAGCCTTTGGTTCTGGTGCGGCAATCACCATCCGTTCTCTCCTGACCTTCACTCAAACAATTGGCTAAGGTTCTAGATCAGGCGGAGATTGCTTCTGAGCGGGTTGTAGGGCGATCGGCATGGGTGGGCTGTCGGAGCATCCTGGCAGGTACTGTGACAATGGCGATCGGTTTGCCGAGCATATCGAAAAATTCCACGCTGTATCCAGGCTCTAATCCAGGAACATCGTGACGTTCAACAACAGTACCAATATCTCCAACTTGCAGATGTTCATCGGGGAGATTAACCGTTAAAACTACGTCTGTATAACGTGGGAAATCCATACTGACCTCCTAATTTGAGCTAATCTGGGACGATCGTGATTAATCGCGGGTACTCTTGTCCAATGTCAATTTGCCATACGGTTCTGACCATGAGTGGTTCACCAATTGGAGTTGGCAGTGCTGCTCTGATTTCATATCGTCTGCCATAGGGGGTTTCTCGAACGCGATCGACATCCGCACTCAAATGGGATTGGCGAATATCAGATTCTAGTTGCTGCCAATTCTCTGGAGTGTAACCACAGCGAATGAGCAAATGAGCTTTAGCTCCACCCCGATGATGGTTGATGTTTAACAAATAGTCTGTCAGCTTTCCTGATTCGATAATCGCATATTCCCAGTTTGGTAGCTTCACACTCCATCCCCAACTTCCTGATCTTTACCTAATTTAGGATCACTTTCGCCCTTCCCCTGGAATTGTAAAGGTTATTTACCGGAAGATATACGGTAAATCTGGGTTGAATCAGTGCTAAATTAACCTCAACATTGTCTGTTACCAGGTGTGAAAGTGTGGGGCTAAGGAGTAAAGGTAGATCATCATTCAGACCAGATGACCTACCCAGGAACATGAAGCCAAGACAATTCTGCCGCCTATGGTTCAATGCTACTGAAGCAGATGAAAGCACCAGAGGCTATCGTAAACAATGTGTAAAACTTCTAGCCCGTGTAATTGGTTTAGAGGAAGACACAGTAGACCGATGGGGTTCAGGGATTGATTTTCTGGGTATGCCAAGCCAGTATGAAAACACGCTTAGCTATGCCATGACGATTAAACGAATGCTGGAAGAAGGAGGGAGAAATCAGCGAGAGATCTTTCAGGAGGTTCTAAAACAGCTAGAAGATTCATAAAAATTATTACTCAAAAATCTAATCGCTTTTTTACCGGAAAGTTTACCCCTTTTGTATTGACCCCAAGTTAGGGGTCTTTTTATTGTTCACATATCCCCCAATTTTGTGATGCTGATATGTGTAACACTTACCGACCTTGGGCGATCGTGGCGGCTTTCCCCGGACATAAACCCAAGATTATCGCCCGTATTCAGAATCGAGCCGATGCTGATGCCCATGTACGGTTTCTTCAACAGCACATACCCCAGGGCGAGTTCTACGTCGTCTTTGAACCAGAAGCGGATCAATCCTCAGAAGTCAACAGTGTGCCACACTAAAATTGTCTAGCCTTTTGGGTTCACTTCAGAGACAGCACTATGCGCAGCACTATTGGTACCTGGTATGAAGCCTGCAAGCTCTGCTAGTAATCGCTTTAAGCGTTCCAAAAACAAGCAATCTTCTTCAAACCATTTTTCAATCTTGTTTGACATCTGCGGAGAAGCATCCGATCTTTTCTGACAGTTGATCTGACTATTTCCGACTGACGAACCTAACCGCATTCCTTATGCTGAATGAGTAGGAATCAGTTACAAGCGGTTTTACTCCAGACCTTAATGGCTCCTTTGAATCAACTAGAGGCAATCAAATGGGGTTTGTTAGGAATAGTGCCATTTCGGGACTGTAATAGTGCAACAAAGGAAATCAATAGATGAACATCGTCATTTTTGGGGCGAGTAGAGGCGTGGGCCGTTGCCTCGCCGAGCAGGCTCTCGTGCAAGACCATCACGTCACAGCAGCCGTCCGGAATCCTGCAACAGTACATATCACTCACGAACGATTGCGCGTTCTGCCCTGCGATGTACTCAACGCAGCTTCGGTCAACCAAGCACTTACAGGACAGGATGTGGTGTTCTGCACGTTAGGAACAAATTCCAAAGGTCCCATAACCTTGTATTCAGCAGGTGCCCATAATATCCTGCAAGGGATGCAAGCGCATCAGGTACGCCGACTCATTTTTCTATCGAATTTTGGCGTACTCGACGAGAAGGCGCGGGATGTGCGGGGAGCCGCGCTCCTATTTTTGATCAAACGCTTCATTCCCCATACGCTGGCTGATCACCGGCGGGCGCTGGAGGAGATTCGGGGACATGCCCCGGAGTGGATCGTCGTGCGCCCCCTGCCACTGACCGATGGGTCATGGACCGGGCGCTACCGCATAGCCGTTGATGACCTTCCAGCCAAGGGTATGCATATTGCACGGGCGGATGTCGCGGATTTCATGATGCGACAGGCAACTAGCGATGACTATCTGTACAAAGTTCCGGCGATCGCCTACTGACAGATCGGAGGTGCTTCAATCGCAACATAACAAGTCGATGAAGCGGACAAAAATGAATCTAAAACCCAGAGGGGAAAGGTGGTCGCTTACTCTCTATCTCCCCTGAATACCCCGACGAAATTCGCGCATTGCCTCCAGTCTAGAAGTCTCACCCATCAACACACACCGGGTCAACTGCTGAAAGTCGATCGCTGCCAATTCGGGAATTTCACTATGGTTAATTTGCTCGTAGCCGGTTTCACGCAATCGGTACAGCGTAAACACACCATCCTGCCAAAACCAGACCTCCGGCACTCCCAAGGCTTGATATCGTTGCAATTTATTCGATCCGCCGCTGGTGAAAACGACCTCAATCGACAGGTCTGGTACAGGCTTAGATATACCAATGCAATAGGATTCGTCTGCCTGAGCGGACGCTGTCCCTTCTCGTTCTTGCGTCATAGAGCCAGTTGGCTCAAACTCAATGCCATTTTCTTCAAAATAAATACCCAACAGTAAAGCAATGATACTTTTGAAGACTTCATGATCACGTCCCGGCATCAGAATCTCGATCGTGCCATTGAAATAGAACAGACGAACCCCTGGAGAGTCATCCAATCCTTCTTGAATCAGCTTGAACTGTTTCCAGGTGCGTCCTGGAAGCACAATACACTGATCTGTGGTTGGAGTGGCTGTTGCAATAGTCATGGTGAAGGTTTCAAGTCAGTGGCTCTCTTGTCTCTATGCTAATTTATCGATTTCAGGATGTCTGAGATATGGCCATAGTCATATTGGTTAGGACATTTTTGTGGGGCGGCTCCGCCGCCCCACAAAAATGTCCATGTCCTAACCTAACTGACTACAGCTATACCACAGCAAATCTCCTACAGCGATGCACAGGATCGCTTTGACGAACTCTGCAACGAGACGATCGCCACATGGCAACCGATCACCTTTTGCTTGCTCTGCATTATCAAAGCGGCACAAAGCAACAAACCTAACGCGAAACTTACACCTTTTTTAGAACTGCGATCGCAGCTACTGTTCAGCGTGACATCCTCCCGGCGCTCACCCTAGCGGGTAGAGCGTGGGCTTTCCTGCTTCATCAGGGTACGCACACCGCAACCTGCCTCCACAGGCAGTATCACCGTCTGTCCAACGGCTACATGTCAAGTGAAAGTCGCTGGTAAAAAACAAAAGGCTTGACATCTAGAGACGACTGGTCTAATCTATGTTCATGCGCTGGAGACGACTGGTCTACTCAAGTTATGAAGGCTGAATCAAAGGAGACAACGAAAGCGGCACTGCTCAAATCTGGGCGACGCATCATTGTCGAGAAGGGCTACAACCACACGGGCATTCAAGAGGTGTTGCAAGATGTTGGAGTTCCGAAAGGATCGTTTTACCATTTCTTCAGCAGCAAGGAGGACTTTGGCTTAGCCATCATCAACTACGATGCCGACATTCATGCTCGTGTGGTGGAGCAGTATCTCGGTGATACGACGCTGAGTCCTCTCAGTCGTATCCGGCGTTACTTTGATGACAAACTCAAAGAGTTTAAATCGTTGCGCTATCGAGAGGGTTGCTTGTTTGGCAACTTAAGTCAGGAAATGGCGGATCAAAACGAGCGGTTTCGCGCTCGTCTGCAAGAAGTCTTGGCGCAGTGGCGCGATCGCTTTGCTCACTGTTTGCAAGAAGCACAAGCCGCAGGTGAGATTTCCTCTCAATGGAACGCTCAAGAACTAGCGGAATATTGCCTCAACAGTTGGGAAGGTGCGTTGCTTCAGATGAAAGTCACCAAAAGCGACAAATCCCTCAAAGCCTTCATCAAAGTTACGTTTGAAACCGTCTTGAAGCCTTAGCCAATTGCAAAGTTCTACTGTCGTTGGCTTTGGTGTTCGCAGTTTGAGTAGACTGATCTATTTTTAGTGTCGATTATTCCTACAACAACGGAGACATGCAATGAAGGTACTGATTGTTCTGACCAGCCACAACACACTGGGCGAAACGGGTAAAGAAACTGGGTTTTATTTGCCAGAAGTCTCTCATCCAGTTGCAGTATTTGACCAAGCAGGATTCACGGTTGAGTATGTCAGTCCCAAAGGCGGAAAAGCTCCGATGATTGGTGCTGATCTCAACGACCCGATTAACCAAGCCTTTTTGAGTGATCCGACAAAGATGGCGCAAGTGGAAAATACGCTGACTCCCGCACAGGTTGATCCCACTCAGTATGCTGCCGTCTTTTATGCAGGTGGACACGGAACCATGTGGGATTTCCCGGATAACGAAGCGATCGCCCAAATTGCGGCTGCCATCTATGAGCAAGGTGGTGTAGTCGGTGCGGTCTGTCACGGGCCAGCGGGACTAGTGAACCTGAAGCTTTCCAATCAAGTGTATCTAGTGGCGGGTAAAACGGTTTCCTGTTTCACCAAAGAGGAAGAAGTCGCTGTGGAACTGGATAAAGTTGTTCCTTTCTTTCTAGAAGCAAAGCTGACTGAGCGAGGTGCAACGGTGGAGAAAGCCCCGAACTTTCAGGAGAAGGTGGTTGTGAGCAATCGGCTTGTAACTGGACAAAATCCGGCATCTGCTACAGGGGTTGCTGAACAGATGGTGAAATTGTTGCAGAACACTTTTGCTCCTGCTGCAACGACTACTGTGTAAATTTTCTATGTCATATAGCGCTGAATGTATTGACTATCTGATTCTGCATGACTCAATTACTCATCCCAGCTAAAGGAGCAATCACATGGATTTACGAATCAAGGGCAAGTTGGAACCGCAGGCTGATTGTCGTGCAACCACATTCCAACATAGAGACAACCCAACGCCCCACACAAGTCAGGTGTATTGAAATTGAACATGAATCGATGATTACGCTACAAGGGGCTGCCAGTGATGCAGAAGTATTGCTGTTTGACATGGCGGCATAGCAAATGGCAGAGGATGAGGGCGTACAACGAGCCATGCAAGCTCAGAGTATCAGTCTTTATTATGATGTTTTCGAATGGGATGTTAGACGATCCTTCAGGCATCAGAACCGCACCATTCGCCCGCGAGATCATGCCCATCCCGAATATGTGGTGATTCTCAAGTTCGATCGCTACGACCATCTCAAAACCTGGCTAGAATCCGATGTGCGGCGAGACTGGATTGAGCGATTGCAGCCGCTAATTGAAAAGCCGGAAACGATTCAAACCCTGACTGGATTGGAAACCTGGTTTAGCTTGCCCAACCAACTCCTCAAGGCTCCCCCACCACGCTACAAAATGGCACTGGTGACGTGGCTAGGAGTGTTTGTTACCCTTCCAGTGTTGCAGAAAATTGGTGTCAAAAATAAAAGCGTTTACGTGCAGAACGAACCACTTTAATTAGTCAAATGCGCGGATTCTTGAAAACAGATAAACCTGCTCCTACAGATGCTGAATGTCCTAACCAAAAAATCCCTTTTCGTCAGCTTCTATGATTGATTAGGTGATAATGAAGTGACCTTCAAAAAGCAGTAAACAAATGACAATTGACAGAGCAACCGAGGAATGCATTATTCTTGAATTAGACAGTGCTTTCTTGATGCTTTCCTACGGCGTGATGTGGCAGTAGTCGATCGCGACCTACCAGACGACTTCTTACAGGACTTAGTTCGCCAAGCGGCAATTCAAGGTGACGTTGTTCAGCAAGACAGTACAAAACTGTGGGCAAATCTTCAAGGTAGACTTTATTTAAGAGTTATAGAAATCAGGACGATTTATCAGAAATTTATTGTTTGTCTCAGTAGTTTAAGAAGATTAGGAAATTTGCTTAAGAAATCTGGGAACACTGACAGTACTTATGGCAAGGTTTATGAATAATCGCCAAATGCTGCGGAATCTTACGGATTCTGCTAAGGTACAGCGTTTCAGTAATCTCACCCGATCGACCTAAATCGAGAGAGGGAAGTCAAAAATTGATAAATTAGGGAACCTGTATCTAATGGAGTTATTTATTCAGTGTTGCCCCTACTGGAGAAGTATCCAATGAACACAAACGCTGCTATCAATCCTTACACGCAAGCTAGTCCAGAGCAAATTGTCAACCGGATTCTCGCCTCTGGCAAAATCACGGCTGCCGATCGGGCTTGGTTTATGAAAGCCGCCATTGATGAAACAATTCTCAACCAACATGAGTTGACCCAAGTGAGACAAGTCTCCGATCGTCTGCGGATGGGCTTGTTGAAAGTGGTGGACTGAGGAAGGAGGAAATGAGGGAAGGGTTAGACGATTAGTTGCCAGAGTAGAATCGTGAATCCCAGAGTGGTTAGGTGTTGGGGTAGTTGGTGAAGTAGGGGTTGACGAGCGATTTTCTGGGTCAAGATAATGCTAAGAAAGGTGGCTACAGTGAGTGTGGTTCCTTGCAAAAATGCGATGACTGCTGGATCAGCTACTACAATAGGGGTCCCGATGCCGCTAAGTCCAAATGTAGCTAGAGTGACAGGGATAATTTGTCCTGCTTCTGTTAAACCTAATCGCAAATAGTGAGCTAATGTTCCACCGAGAATGAGGGGCAAATAGCCATAGGCTAATTCGATGAATTTGCGCGGCTTGAGTGTGCGATTGAGTAGATAAATTAAACCGTAACTGAACAGCGCGATCGCTCCAGGTATTGCTAATACCAGTGCAGACACACCTGCATGGAGAGAGAAGTCGTCTAGGTCGATCGTCCAGTTCCAGTGCATCACCATTTCTGGTAATCGATGCAGAAATATGGCTCCGAATAGCAAGAATAACAGTGCAACTTCATGATGACTTGGGGTGTGAGAAGTCCATAATTCGATTCCAGGTGGACGGAGATTAAACTCAACCGATCGATGTGGACAAGCTTTCAAACAGGTCATACACAAGACACAATCGCGATTATCTTGAAGTTGTGCTGGATGAGAATAAAGCGGACAGCCTCCTGTTTCCATACCTTCGCCCTTTTGAGGACCGCCCTTGTAGCATTGATAGGTTGTGCAAGTGGCGGCGCATATTCCTTGTTGTGCCCGGAGTTCCGTCATGGAAAGCTTGGCGTATAAGCCATTCATGCCGCCGATCGGACATAAATAACGACACCAAAATCGGCGCTCGAAGATGACCGAACAAACGATGGCTCCTCCAGTAATCAGCAGCAAGAGCCAGCTTGAGAGATAAGCAGTATTGGGTAAATCCCAGAGTTCTTCCCACAGCAAAATGAGGACAAATAAGCTGAACAACACCCAACCGCCCCATTTTTCCGCCGATTGACGGGGCCACGATCGCAACTGACGCGGAACCAACTTGAGAGAAATGGTTTGAACCAGTTCGCCATAGATCATAAAAGGGCAAAAGGCACACCAGATCCGCCCGACGAAGGGAAACGCAATCAACATAACAGGCCACCACCATGCCCAAAACAGATTCAGCCCCATGTTGGCATCGCGGGTTTGCGGTCCGAGGAACAAGATTGCCACAACCAGAGCAAAGACGGTTAAGGTGAACCCATAGTTGATGCGATCGGGATACCAACGACTCCGGAGAAACTGTCGTAGCTTGGGATAGGCATTGAGCAAATTGACTCGGAAGCGTTTGGTTTTGGGACTAACAGACCAAAAGACTTCTTCCATTAGCACAGGGGCACCGTTTGATTGGACGATCGCCCGCTCCACCAAACTTTCGAGTTCCGATAAATTACCCGGAAAGTCATAACTTTGAAGGCGACGAATCGCTTCGGGTGACACTTTCGGCTGCGATAGCCCACGAGAGCGACAGTAAAGGCTGATGTAATACTTTACCTGCGCCTGAATATCTGCCTTTGTGACGCGCAAAGGTGGCACTTTGATCGGATGGGCAACTCGTTTTTGAATCGTTGGCAGAGAACGCTCAGATGTCAGAATGATCCGTGCGTCCGATCGACGCTTCTGCGACTCTGGTGCGCCTTCCCGATTGACAGGGGTATACTCTCCGGTTGCCAACAACGTCAGTAATTTTTTTTCGATGTCTTTCGGTAAATCCTGAACATTATTCAACATCAATGTTCCGTTGCCCAACCATTCCAGTAGTCCAGGTTTACCGCCTGCCCGACCAAAAAGTTCTGCGCCGTTCGCTTGAAGCGTATCACAATTGATTTTGATCAACGGCTGTTTGCGATCGTCTGATCCGAAGTGAATTAATGCAGCAATCGTGTCTTTGCCTAGCCCTGGTTCACCAAAAATCAAAACAGGCAGGCGATCGGCAGACGCTTTCTTAATCGCTTGCCGCAACCGCACAGCATATCGACTCGTCCCAACAACACCCTGTTTCGCCTTGGGCACCCAATACGGACGTAATGCCGTTTGTCGCTCCTGCTCAAATGCAAGTTGAGACGTAACGTGAGTGAGTTCGGCAGCAAGTTGACGCGAGAAAATTCGATTAATTTCTGGATATTGCTCAACGAGTTCTAGAAACCTCTCACGGGGTATCGCCCAAATCTCACAATCGCTGAGGGTGATCACGGTTTGTTCCGCCGGTTGATCCAGCAACAACTCTTTCAGATGCAGCACCGAACCCGATAACAGACTGATCACTCTGGCAGCACTATCAGGACTTGTGTGATAGGCTTCCAATCGACCCGATTTAAGAATGTAGAGCGCATCTGGCAGCGTATCTTCTAAAATCAAACGACGATTTTCTTGAATGAGTTCTTCCTGAATCTGAGACGCGATCGCCCTCAACACTTCTTCTGAAAGCGATCCGAGTGAGGTTTGCTGTTGCAACCACTGGATGCGATCGGCGTTTTGCATAGGATCACCTCTGGGAAGGATGAGGAATGAGGGATGAGGAATGAGGGATAAGGGATGAGGAATGAGGAATGAGGATGGGATTTTTGTCTTTTCTTCAGGCTATGTTGAAGCGGGATAAGGGCTAATTAAGTTTGTTGAAGTTAGCATTCATCAAGTCTATGGAGCTTTACTAGATCTTTACAGGAGTACACTCGTCATTCTCCTGATTTTGCTCCGATCGCCGTGGATAAAGAGATGGTAGATGCACCCTGATTAATTCCCCGGCGGTTTCGTCGGGGATTTTTTTATTCGGCAAGGAACGCGATCGCGGGGTCACAACTTCACCTCCGACAGTCCACGGATATCCCTTCATTGCTTAAAATCAAGCCTGTCCCCTCAATCAGGCAGCCATGAGCCAAATTTTACCCCCCAAACCCCCACTCCCATCCTCCCACTCCCCCCAACGCAACCTTACTCAATCCCCCTTCTCGTGGCTCCACGCCTTCTGGAAATTCTCTCGTCCTCACACCATCATCGGCACTAGCCTGAGTATCCTGGGGCTTTATCTCATTGCCCTTTCAGAAAACGGAGGCTGGAAAATCCTCTCACCTCTCACCTCTCATCCCTCATCCTTCATTCTTCATCTTTCATTCTTCATTCTTCCCCTCCTCACCTGTCTCTGCGGCAATATCTACATCGTGGGATTGAACCAAATTGAGGATGTTGAGATCGATCGCATCAACAAACCTCACTTGCCTCTGGCGTCGGGTGAATTTTCGCGACGACAAGGATGGGCGATCGTCGCTACTACTGGAATCCTGGCGATCGTTCTCTCTGCGATGCAAGGCTATTTCTTGATGGGAACCGTATGGCTGAGTCTGCTGATTGGCACAGCGTATTCACTGCCGCCAATTCGCTTGCGGCGGTTTCCGGTATGGGCATCGCTGTGTATTTTCAGTGTCCGAGGCGCGATCGTTAATCTAGGACTATTTCTCCACTTCAATCAACAACTCCACCTCCCCTCCTCCCTCCACCTCCCCTCCACCTTCCACCTCCCCATCCCATCATCCGTTTGGGCATTGGCTCTGTTCATTCTGATATTTACGTTTGCCATTGCCATCTTCAAAGACATTCCCGATTTAGAGGGCGATCGGTTGTATCACATCACGACGTTCACCGTTCGCCTGGGACAAAAAGCGGTCTTTAATTTGGCGCGATCGGTTCTTACGGTTTGTTACTTGGGGATGATCCTGGCTGGACTATGGCTTCCAGATATCAATTCAGCTTTTCTCGTAATCACTCATCTGCTGGCATTAGGCGCATTATGGATCATGAGCTTAAAGGTTGATTTGCCCAATAAAACCTCGATCGCTCGTTTCTATCAAGTCATCTGGAAATTATTTTTCCTGGAATATCTGATTGTTCCGATCGCTTGCCTCCTGAAATAAACTGAAATATCGATACTGGGAGTTCATGGTTGAGCAAATCGGCAAGGTTTATCTCGTGGGTTCTGGCCCCGGTAGCATCGACTATCTCACTGTACGAGGGCAGCAGTTGCTAATCCAGGCAGATGTTCTCGTCTATGATGCGCTGGTGGATGCAGACCTGTTGCAACTTGTGCCTGAGCATTGCCTCAAGTTGGATGTTGGGAAGCGGGGAGGGCAACCGAGTACGGCTCAGCAAGCCATTAATCAACTATTGGTGGAGCATTGTCAGCAAGGAAAACACGTTGTTCGGCTCAAAAGTGGCGATCCATTCATTTTTGGTCGATCGACCTCCGAGATTGAAGCCCTCATTACGGCAAACTGTGCCTTTGAAGTGATTCCTGGGATCTCTTCGGCGTTAGCGGCTCCTCTGTTGGCAGGCATTCCTCTGACTGATCCAGTGCTGAGCCGTTGCTTTGCCGTATTGAGTGCCCATGAACCAGAGGCGATCGACTGGGAAAACCTGGCAGGCATTGAAACACTCGTGATCTTGATGGGAGCCAAACACTTGCCCGAAATTGTGGCACAGTTACAGCGCCACGGAAAATCGCCTCAAACGCCGATCGCCATTATCCGTTGGGCAGGACAGCCGCAGCAGCAAATCTGGATAGGCACCCTAGAGACGATCGTTCAGCAGACCAGTCGTCAAGCCCTTTCGCCTGCGGTAATTGCGATCGGAGAGGTAGTAAGGCTGCGTCCATATCTTCAGAGTCGAGATTAGGCGTAGCGTGCGGATTGACTGGACAATGCTGGACAATTGATCGTGTCTATTCCCCACTCTACACTTCCCATGCCCTCTCCTCCCCTTACAGGTAAAACCGTTCTCGTCACCCGTGCGGCTGGACAATCCAGTCAGTTCACGACACTGCTTCAGCAGGAAGGGGCAACCGTGATTGAAATGCCGACGTTGGAGATTGTGCCACCTTCCAGTTGGGAAGAGTTGGATCAGGCGATCGCCCATCTCCACAGGTTTGACTGGCTGATCTTGACTTCCACGAATGGCGTTGATTCCTTCTTCGATCGACTCACCGCCCAAGGCAAAGATATTGATGCACTCACCAGAGTTAAGATTGCGGTTGTCGGCAAAAAAACGGCGGCTAGCCTTCAGCAACGCGGAATTCAACCCGATTTCATCCCACCCAATTTTGTCGCTGATTCGCTAGTCGAACATTTCCCAGATGGCGATCGCTTACAAACCATGAAAATTCTTTTTCCCAGAGTCGAAACAGGTGGACGCGATGTACTGGTAAAAGAACTGACCGCTAAAGGCGCAGAAGTCACAGAGGTTGCTGCCTACCAATCTGATTGCGCCAGCACGATCGCTCCCCATGTCCTAGATGCTCTTCAGCAAAACAAAATCGATATCCTCACCTTCGCCAGTTCCAAAACCGTCAAGTGCTTCCACCACCTTCTTTCATCCTTCATCCTTCATCCTTCATCCTTCCCAAACCCCGTTTGCATCGCCTCGATCGGTCCTCAAACCTCTGCAACTTGCGCGGAATTACTAGGGCGTGTTGATGTCGAAGCAGAGGATTATACTTTGGAAGGGCTGACTCGTGCGATCGTGAACTGGGCAACCGCTAGCGGAGGAAGTTAACTAGCTAATGTCAGAGAGGGAGGGCGATTTGATACGCAATTCCAGTCAGGGTGTAGGTTTTCCGGAACGCATTATTGGCATCACAGGCGGGATTGGTATGGGCAAAACGACCGTCTCAAACTATTTGGCGACCGTTCACCAGTTGCCTGTTCTAGATGCAGATCGGTTTGCTCGTGAAGCCGTAGAATCCGGTTCTAGCGTACTAGCGAAAATCGTTGAACGCTACGGTTCGAGTGTGCTGCTGTCGGATGGTAGCCTCGATCGCCGCCGCTTAGGGGAATTTATTTTCAACTGTCCAGCCGAAAAACTTTGGCTAGAGCAGCAGATTCATCCGTATGTACGCGATCGAATGGAGGGAGAACTACGAGTTTTGAGACAGTCTCACTCCACTGTTGTCGTGGTGGTTCCGCTCCTGTTTGAAGCGCGAATGACCGATTTGGTGACAGAAATTTGGGTCGTGCGATCGCCTGAAAACCAGCAGAGAGAATGGCTAAGGCAACGCGATCATTTGAATTTAGAGCAAATTCAAGCCAGAATTAATAGCCAAATGGCAATCACCAAGAAGGTTGCACAAGCCGATGTAGTGTTAACCAACGCTTCAACGCTAGAGGCATTGTTTCAACAGGTTGATCTGGCTCTAGCTCAATCTAAGGCAATTCAGTCTCAGCCCCGGCAGTAGCCAGCGTTTTCGGCACTTGGACACTCAATGTCATGCCTCTTGCCAGCATCAATAAACTGAGGGAAAGCCATAGTAGATGGTTGCTGTGAGTGTACCAGGCGATCGTTGCCATTGGCATAAATCCGATGATGGCTGCCATCAGCGAAGATTGCCGCAAAATCCGTCCTTGCGTTAAGCCCAAAAAGTAGCCATCTAGCATATAGGCGATTGAGCCAAATCCGAGAATGGGCAGAAGCCAGATGACAAAGTGATTCAGCCGAGCCAGAATCGGCTCATGATCTGATAGAAACACCAATGATTCTCCTGTTGCTTGCGTAAGCGATGCTAGCGCACCTAGAGCCGATACTACCGTGTACACCGATATGGGATGCTGGATGCTGACCAAAACTTACGCACGACTCTCCAGGTCATGTAGAGGTAGAATTCTCTAAGCATGAATTGACGACAAGCGAGGGATTGAGAATGCCTGAGGCGGTTGGTGTCATTGAAACATTGGGATTTCCGGCAGTATTGGCGGCGGCAGATGCAATGGTGAAGGCAGGACGAGTGACGATCGTCTACTACGACATTGCCGAAAGTGGCGAACAGGTTGTCGCAATTCGAGGTCCCATCTCCGAAGTCAGACCTGCAATGGAAGCTGGCATTGAAGCCGCCGGAACCGCCCCTCCCAATGGCAAGCTAGTGACCTACTACATCGTTCCCAACCCTCCAGAAAATGTAGAATCCGTCTTGCCCATTCATTACACCGAGAAAGTAGAACAGTTTCGCTGGATGTAAAGTCATGGGTCATGGGTCATTTGCGAAAGACAACGAACATAGGACAAGTAACGATCGCGACAAACTTATTTGCTTTTCTTAATCTTCAATATTGAATTTTAATTCTTCTGACCCCAATAGATCCGATAGTTGCGATAGAACTTGGGCTATAGACTCAGTAGAATAAAGGGTGGCGTTCACCACTGACATAGGAGATAACAGCAATGCCTGTTGCGGTTGGAGCATTAGAGACGAAAGGATTTCCGGGAATATTGGCAGCTGCCGATGCGATGGTGAAAGCCGGACGAGTGACGTTGGTTGGCTATCAGCGATGTGGCAGTGCGCGGTTTTGTGTGATGATTCGAGGCGATGTTTCCGAAGTCAAAACGGCAATGGCGGCAGGTGTGGAAGCGGCTGAAAGCTGCTACGGTGGAACATTGGAATCGTGGGTGATCATTCCGCGCCCTCATGAGAACGTTGAAGCTGTATTGCCGATCGCCTTCAGTGACTCGGTTCAACAGTTCCGCGACTCAGTAGAGATTCCGTTGATTCCAAGACAATCTAGACCACAGTAAAATCCCAGAGTCCGCAGGAAAATAAGTTAAGACAAATCATAGTCAGCAACGGATGGTAACGGACGTACAGAAACGATCGGAACTGTCCGTTGTAACGATTTTCACCTGTCAATTTTTTGTTGATTTTGCCACCAGTCGGGGCAGACCGACGTGTCTACCCTCTAATCCAGGGCAACCTCGCAGGGATTGCCCCTACCCCACGCATCCATCACCAGAAAATTTACAGGTGGAACATTTGCTGTGCCATCGCGATCGCTTGATGACTATGCCTCCGTTCCTCTACCATGTCCATATGATGCAAGCAGACACGATCGAGATCATAGATTTTCACGCTCATGTTTACTTCGATCCGGAGAGCCGCGATGCCGCGATGCGGGTGCGTGAAGGGTTGGATGCGAAGTTTGAGGTGCAGCTTGGGCGTTGGCATGAGCAGCCGATCGGCCCCCATCCCAAAGCGATGTATCAAGTTTCATTTTCACCAAATCAGTTTGGCAAGGTCGTCCCGTGGTTGATGCTCCATCATGAAGGGCTAGATATTCTCATCCACCCTGAGACGGGCGATGACGTGGGAGATCACACCGATCGTTCCCTATGGCTCGGAGAGAAGCTGGAACTTGATATCGAATTTCTCCGATAGGTTAGAACTCACATTCCGCCCTTAATTACAGCGGTTTTCAGATGAGTGAGCCACAGTTGTGTATGGGTGGGTAGATGAGTGGATGAGTGGATGAGTAGATGGGTATGCGTGTGGCTTATGCAAGTGAAACTGGCTGTAAGATCATACTTCTATGATTGGGTGTGCAAAACGCGCATCCGTTTAATTCGATCGCCTAATCGGAATCTCTATTGAAAATTCTGCGCCTTGGCTGGGTTGAGAAATGCACTTCAGTTGTCCTTTGTGTTTTTCCACCACAATTTGGTAGCTGATGGATAATCCTAATCCTGTGCCTTGACCAATCGGTTTTGTCGTAAAAAATGGGTCAAAGATGCGCGATCGAACATGTTCTGGAATCCCGCAGCCATTGTCTGTGATCCGAATAGCCATGCGATCGCCCTCTAAAATTTCAGTCCGAATCCAAATGGTGGGAGAGGAAGATGAGGGAATGAAGGCTAGGGGATAGGGAGTAGGAGGGTGAGAAGTGTCTGCTTGTTTGCAATCTTGCTCTTTCATTTCAGGAACGCCTGTTCCTTTTTCTAGAGCATCGATCGCATTAGTCAATACATTCATGAACACTTGGTTCAATTGGGCTGGATAGCATTCTACAAGTGGCAACTCGCTATATTCTTTAATAATTTCAATTTTTGGACGAATGGCATTCGCTTTAATTCGGTGTTGTAGGATGAGCAATGTGCTTTCTATACCATCATGAATGTTCACCGATTTCATCTTTGCTTCGTCTAAACGAGAAAAGATCCGCAGAGAAAGAACAATCTCACGGATTCGATCGGTTCCTAACTTCATTGAAGCCAGTGTTTTAGGCAAATCTTTGTTCATGAAATCAAGATCGATCGCCTGCACTTGTTCCTGAATTTCAGCTACAGATTCCGGGTAATATTTTTCGTAGAGATTCACTAAGCTGAGCAGGCGTTGTGTATATTTGCTAATGTGGGGCAAGTTCCCGAAGATGAAATTAACAGGATTATTAATTTCATGCGCGATGCCAGCAATCATTTGTCCTAAACCTGCCATCTTTTCTTTTTGAATCAATTGGGCTTGCGATTGCTGCAATTCTTTAAGAGCTTTTGTAAGTTCTTCTGCCTGCCGCCGAGTTTGATCTAATAGTTCCGCTTGTTGAATGGCAATTCCTAACTGCACTCCAACTTGGGCGAGTAAATTAATTTCTTCGTCTTGCCAATAACGAGGCTGCGAACTTTGATAGGCAACCAACAATCCCCACAGTTTTTCTCCTTGTAGAATCGGTACAAAGGTCTCGTTGCGGGGATATAGTCCTTCCTTTGTGTTAGATAAGAAAACGTTGGGTGTTACGGGCTGTGGATTGACGATCGGTGTCCAGCCATCGACGATCGAATCTGCAACGAATTCTCCACTCCAGTTTGAGAAAAAACGATAAATGGCAACCCGTTCAACTTCCAACAGTTGTCGTACCTCTTGGGTCGTCATTTGAAAAATAGTGTTGATATCTAACGATTGACGAATTTTCTCAACGGTTGTTGCAAGTGCCCGTTGTCGTTCGGCGGCTTTTGCTAGTTGTGCTGCTTGAGTTTGCACCTGCTTAACATATTCCGCTTGTTTTAATGCAATTCCGAGTTGAGTGGCAATTTGCGTCAACAAGCAAATTTCATCAGGTTGCCAATGACGCGCATCTGTATTTTGATAGGCTGCGATTAACCCCCAAAGGGTTTGATTGAGAAAAATAGCGACAACGATGTAGGCTCTTGCTTGATAGCTCTCTAAGGCTTGAATATAGCAATCTGTGAATCCGGCACTGTAAATATCATCACAGACACGAAACGTTTCTCCTCTAGAAAATGAAGATCCTTCCGTTTCTTGCAGATGAGTATCAGATGTATGAGAATTTACTAAATACCTCACACTACATTCACTGATGTTCTGGCGCAGTTCTGGGTCTTCAATTTGCTGTTGTATCAGAGAGTTCCATCCTTCTGCAACTGACTCTACAACAAATTGCCCTGTCCAGTCAGAATTGAATTGGTAAATGGCAACTCGATCGGCATTCAATAATTGCCGTACTTCTTGTGTAGTGGTGTGAAAAATTATTTCTAAATCAAGAGATTGGCGAATCTTGTCGATGGTAATGGCTAAGGCTCGATCGCGTTCTGCGGTGCGTTCACGTTCTGCGGCTTCCCCCAGTTGAATTGCCTGTGCCTGTACTTGCTCGATCGATTCTGCTTGTTGAACCGCAACCCCTAAATGCTCAGCAATGTGATTGACAAATTCCACTTCGTAAGATTCCCATCGACGGGAATGACTACATTGATGAATGCAGAGCAATCCCCACAGCTTTTTGCCGTTGAGAATTGGAGCCGTAATGTTCGCTCGGATTTGGAAGCGTTCTAGAATCTCGATGTAGCACGGACTCAGTTCATTTTGGTAAACATCTGCGATCGCATTCACTCGTCCTTGCGTATACAGCAGTGCAAACTTTTCGCTGAAACAGTGATCATGAACCCGTGTAGTGAGCGTAGATGTCCATCCTTCCGCAACATCTTCTGAAATGAATTCTCCTTCCCAATCGCGGTCTGGACAAAGGCGAAGCACACCGGCTCGATCGGCTTTAAGCAACTGGCGAACTTCTGTAGCGGTTGTTTGAAAAATTGTCTCCAAATCAAGTGTCTCGCGAATTCGGGCAATGACCCGAAACAGCATTTTTTGCTGCTCAGCTTGTAATCGTGCCTGAATCAGCAATTCACTATGCTGCAACGCTACCCCCAACTGATCGGCTATTTGCTTGGCGAACTCCACTTCTGATTCTGACCAATAGCGCGGACCACTACACTGATGAATGCAGAGCAAACCCCAAAGCGTTCTGCCTTTGATTAGAGGCGCAACGATGTTAGCACGGACTTGAAATTTCTCCAGGATTTCTAGATAACATTGATCATATTCAACTTGCTGGAGATCGGCGATCGCATTCACCCATCCCTCCATGTAAAGCGAAGCATATTTCTCGCTGAAGCAACGATCATGCACTCGCGCTGCCATCGCTGATATCCAACCCTCTGCTACATCCTCTGCTACAAATTCGCCTTCCCAATCCATCTCTGGATAGAAACGAAATACACCCACGCGATCGGCTTTGAGTAACTGACGAACTTCCGTGGCGGTCGTTTTAAAAATTGTCTCCAAATCCAAGGATTCACGAATCCGTGCGATCACTCCAGCAAGAGCTTTCTGCTGTTCCGCCTGAGGATGAGCAAAATTCGGTTTGTTCTCTTTCTCTGGTGGAGTAGGCTCAACAACTTCGGTCGCTGGCGTTAAATCCATCGTGCCTCAATATCATGGATGGGTCGGATAGACAGTAAAACGAATGCAAACCAAATCGGAGGGAGGAGCGCCGCCATAGAGTAGACAGCTTCGCCCTTGTGTATTAGTTATTCCGTATCCAATTGTTTTTTCAGGATTTCCCGATCAACAAAAATGTGACGATCTCACCGAGTTACTGGCACACTGGAACTAGCACCCGTTACATCCACTTGTTCTTAGCTGTGTCAGACTCATCGGGCAGTTATAGTGCATCTCCGGAGGGAAATCGTCCATCTTCACCTCCCTCTACTGAAGCCCTTCAGGGCATAGTTGAGCGATTGACGTATCACTCTGAGGAATCGGGCTATACAATCGCTCGGCTAAAAGCGCCTCGAACCAGCGAATTAATTACGATCGTCGGCAGTTTTGCGAACATCCAAGCCGGACAAACGCTGCATCTAGAAGGAATGTGGCGAGAGCATCCCAAGTATGGGCAGCAGTTTCAAGTGGCGCGTTATCGGGAAACTAAACCTGCGACGTTAACGGGCATTGAGAAATATTTGGGTAGTGGGCTAATCAAGGGCGTGGGATCTGTGACCGCAAAGCGAATTGTAGCACACTTTGGGCTGGAAACACTGGAAATTATCGAAAACCAGATCGATCGCCTGATCGAAGTCCCTGGGATCGCTAAAAAGCGCGTCAAGATGATTCAGGCGGCGTGGGCAACGCAGAAGGCGATTAAAGAAGTGATGCTGTTTCTTCAAGGGCATGGCGTTTCTACGACCTATGCCGTCAAGATTTATAAGCAGTATGGGGATGAGTCGATCGAGGTTGTGAGCCGCAATCCCTATCAGCTAGCTGTCGATGTGTATGGCATTGGCTTTGTCACGGCTGATGCGATCGCCCGCAATCTGGGCATCCATCCTGGTTCAGAGTTTCGGTATCGCAGTGGAATTTTACACGTTTTGAATGAAGCCTCTGAAGAAGGACACTGTTTTTTGCCGCAAACGGAATTAGTGGAACGGGTGGTGAATCGATTGGCGATCGCAGATCATCAGCCGAACCCCGACGAAGTTACTGCCTTAACGACCCAAATGGCGTTAGATGGGGAATTAGTCATGCAGGGCGCTGAAAACCCAGATGGACAGTTTATTTGCTATTCACCGCCATTTTATGGAGCAGAACAAGGATTAGCCGATCGACTGCATCGCCTCTTGCGTCAACCGCTTGTGGTAGATTTGCCACGGGTGCAACGCTGGATCGATCGCTTCACTGAAAAAACCGGATTGCAGCTTTCTGAGCAGCAGCGTCAAGCCGTCGAAATGGCAGCCAGTCAACGAGTTCTGATTCTTACAGGCGGTCCGGGGACAGGAAAAACTTTTTCAACCAAAACGATCGTCGCCCTCTGGAAAGCGATGGGGAAAACGATCGCCCTTGCATCGCCCACCGGACGCGCCGCCCAACGCCTCAGCGAGATGACCGGACAGCCCGCCAAAACGATTCACCGTTTGCTAGAGTTTGATCCGTCAAACTTTCAATTCAAACGCGATGGACAGAATCCGATTCCTGCCGACGCGGTGATTGTGGATGAAGCCTCAATGTTGGATTTGTTTCTGGGAAATTCCTTGGTGAAAGCGATCGCTCCTGATGCTCAACTTCTGCTGGTGGGCGATATTGATCAACTTCCTAGCGTCGGGCCTGGAAATGTGCTGTCTGATTTGATCAACTCTGGGCAAGTTCCTGTGATTTGCCTTACACAGGTCTTTCGACAGGCACAAACCAGTCAGATTGTTACCAACGCACATCGCATTAATAAAGGACAGTTTCCCACGCTTGAATCGGTGTCTAATAGTCCTCAATCAGATTGCCTATGGTTAGCCGCACCCGAACCTCAAGATGGTGTCCAGGCTATTCGAGATTTGATTACCGCTCTGATTCCTCGTATGGGATTTGATCCAGCGCGAGATGTCCAAGTTCTTTGTCCGATGACTCGCGGAGAAGTGGGAACGCGCAATCTCAATCAAGTATTGCAAAGTTTGATTAATCCGCCCAGTGCAGGGAAAGCTGAATTAGTCAGAGGTGGAATGATTTTAAGAGTGGGCGATCGCATCATCCAACAAGTCAACGATTACAATCGCGAAGTCTTTAACGGAGATCTCGGTATCATCCGGGCGATCGATCTCGATGAACAAGACGTGACTGTACAATTTGCAGAGCGATCGGTGACGTATGACTATGCCGATCTAAACGAAATTGCGCTAGCATGGGCGGTTACCATCCATAAAAGCCAAGGCAGTGAATATTCTGTAGTGATTCTGCCGTTTTACATGCAACATTACCTGATGTTGTCACGCAATTTGATCTACACCGGACTCACTCGTGCGAAGCAATTAGTGATTCTTGTGGGACCGCAAAAAGCGATCGGTCTTGCAGTTCGTCAAATCAAAGATCGAGAACGCTACACCCTACTTGCTGAACGCATCATACGCATTCAAGAAACATGGCAACAACTCTAAGTCGATTCTAAATCGATCATCCGTGACTCTGGCAGTGCCGACAATACGATCATTTGCATAAGCCACAACAGATATATAACTGTTTTCAAAGGATTCTTTAAGCTGTTCTGGAGTTCGTCCATTATCAAATCGATCGTCGGCTAGAGTGTTTAATATGCTTCGATCGAAGGTCATGTTACATTCGATTTTGTGAGCAAGAAGAGAGCAGTGAAAAGAACGGTGTATGGATTATCCTGAGCAACTGGATGTGATTGGGCTACTTCCGGCAGGTGGGCAAGCCACCCGACTGTCCCCGTTACCGTTAAGCAAAGAGCTTTATCCGATCGGCTTTCAGGCGATCGGGGAAGACACTCGATTGAAGCCGAAGGTCGTCAGCCATTACCTGCTTGAAAAAATGCGACTCGCCGGAATCAAAAAAGCTTTCTTCATCCTGCGCCCGGGCAAATGGGATATTCCTGCTTATTTTGGCGATGGAGCAATGCTCAATATGCATTTGGGCTATCTAACGGTGCATGTTCCTCACGGTGTTCCTTACACGCTCAATCAGGCATATCCCTTCGTGCAGCGATCGATCGTCGCCCTCGGATTTCCCGATATTCTGTTTCAACCAGAAGACGCCTACACACACCTGCTCGCGCATCAAGCCACCCATCAAGTCGATGTCGTCCTCGGACTTTTCCCAACCGAACATTATCGCAAAGCAGGCATGGTAAAATTTGATGCAACCGGACGAGTTCATCAGATCATTGAAAAACCACTCGAAACGAATTTGAAATATATGTGGGCGATCGCCCTCTGGACTCCAACCTTCACCCAATTTCTGCACGAGTATGTGCAATCATTTGCGCCCGATCGCGAACTGCCGATCGGGGATGTCATCCAAGCCGGAATCGAGGCAGGTTTGCGTGTTGAGGCAGAAGTGTTTCCCGAAGGAAGCTTTTTAGATGTCGGCACTCCGGATGATTTAGCACGAGCCATCCGCGACCTGACTCCCGATCCAGATCATTCAACCTAAATCTGATATGAAATCCACTTGAATAGATCCCTAATTCGATAAATTCCTACTACAGATACATTTGCCCATTGTGCGGGCGAACGCCGGTTCGCCCCTACGAAGTTGTGTGTCTGTGAAAAATGAATTGGTATTACACGGCGTGCTGACGATACCAGTCGATCGTATTCTTCAACCCTTGTCTAAAATCGACTTCGGCAACGAAACCGAATGATTGTTTTGCGCGTTGGGTGTCCAAACAGCGACGAGGTTGTCCGTTAGGTTTATCTATTTCCCAAACAAGTTCACCATCGTATTCCATCAGATCACAAATTAGAGTGATCAGATCGCGGATAGAGATTTCTTGTCCTGTACCCAAGTTCACCGGCTCAAGATTGCTGTAGAATTGAGTGCCCATGACAATTCCCCTCGCTGCATCAGTAGAGTAGAGAAACTCACGAGTTGGGCTACCATCGCCCCAAACCGGAATCTGTCTATCTCCGCGTTGTTGTGCTTCATAGACCTTGCGAATCAGGGCAGGGATGACGTGAGAACTGCGAGGATCAAAGTTGTCTTCGGGTCCATAAAGATTCACGGGCAGTAGATAAATTCCATCAAAGTTATACTGCTGCCGATAGGCTTGAAGTTGCACGAGCAGAGCTTTTTTAGCAACTCCATAAGGCGCGTTAGTTTCCTCTGGGTAACCGTTCCAGATATCATCTTCTTTGAACGGAACCGGAGTGAATTTGGGATACGCGCAGATGGTACCGACACAAACAAACTTTTTGACACCTGCTTGATATGCCGCATGGATCAACTGCGTTCCCATCATCAGGTTGTCATAAAATAATTCGGCAGGTTTTTCTCGGTTCAATCCGATGCCGCCAACATGAGCCGCGAGGTGAATAACGATGTCTTGCTGATCAACAACTCGCTGGCAAACTTCCATCTGGCGAAGATCATAATCTTTCGATCGCGGTATCGTAATTTTCACCAGATCTGCGCCAGCCTTGACTAATTGATCCACAACTTGGCGACCCAGAAATCCGGCTCCGCCCGTGACGAGAATACGTTGATTGGTGAGTTCTAATTTTAGGGTCATAGATCCTTCTGAGTAAGTTGGTGAGAAGGGAAGTTGTTAGCGTTTATCAGCCATTTGTAGGGGCGAAAGACGCTTCGCCCCTACAAATGGGTGCAGATAGTAGATAAAACCAACAGCAACAATGGGCTGCGGCTAACTCGTCGATCGTCGATTGCTGACTATGAATAACGACCTTAGAGCGCCAAACTGCCCAAACCCTGACGAACGGTGGCATTTTCAATAGAGCTTGTTCCATTGCCATTTGTTCGACTCAACGGAATCAAACCGAGTGCTTTCAGATCCGCTTCAACCATCAGATACACCAGTTGCTCGAAGGTGACAGAAGGTTCCCATCCCAACTTTTGCTTCGCCTTTGTCGGATCACCAATCAACAGTTCCACTTCGGCAGGACGGAGATAGCGTTCGTCAAACTCTACATAGTCTTCCCAGTTCAAGTTGACATAGCCGAATGCAAGGTTCAGAAATTCTTTGACAGAGTAGGTTTCTCCAGTGGACACAACATAATCATCGGGCTGTTCTTGTTGGAGCATCAACCACATTGCCCGAACATAGTCTTTGGCATAGCCCCAATCTCGCTTAGCATCAAGATTGCCCATGTAGAGCTTCTTCTGCCGCCCTGCAACGATATGAGCGATCGCCCGTGTCACTTTGCGCGTCACAAATGTCTCACCTCGACGCGGAGACTCATGGTTAAACAAAATCCCGTTGCACGCAAACAGCCCATAGGACTCGCGATAGTTTACCGTTTGCCAGTGGGCATAAACCTTAGCGCAAGCATAGGGGCTACGAGGATAGAAAGGCGTTGTCTCGCGTTGAGGAACTTCTTGCACCTTACCATACATTTCTGAGGAACCTGCTTGATAGAAGCGAACCTCAGTGCCCGTGCGGCGTTGATAGTCTCGAATGGCTTCCAGAAGTCTGAGGGTTCCCATACCAACCGAATCCACAGTGTATTCTGGCGAGTCAAAACTGACTCGGACGTGAGACTGAGCGCCCAGATTGTAGATCTCCGTAGGTTGAATTTCTTCAATGATGCGGCGTAGCGTCGTACCGTCAGTCAGATCGCCGTAGTGCAGGAAGAGAGAAGCATTTTCATTATGTGGGTCTTCGTAAATGTGATCAATTCGATCGGTGTTGAACGTGGATGTCCGACGAATGATCCCATGAACTTCATACCCTTTTTCCAACAAAAACTCGCTCAAGTAAGAGCCATCTTGACCAGTAATTCCGGTAATCAGTGCGCTTTTTCCTTGTGTCATGCTTAATATCCCCTGTGAATCGGATGGATAGGAATGGCAGAAACTCTGTCTGAAGACCTCCTGCCGGAGAGTTGCTTGCTGTTTAATGACAGCACAAAACGTGGAACTTCAAATGTAGAGTTCCCATAAGCCCATGAGATGCAACTATCCAGTGATCAATTATGCGACTACCTGATAAGCCTACCGAAAAGAGTATTCAGTACTTTTATAGAAGAATCAGGGAGAATACGTACAGTTTTCTTCGCCTCCTTTACAGGAATACAGTTTCTTTGTGGAAACGTATGAATGTTTCGTGAACTGTGGGGATAGATGTACAACATCATTAAGTAACAGCTTTGAATTCAGGAATTTCTTTGTTCCGTATCTAAATTTACAGTTGAAGGGGAACCTGAAATAGATAAACAAATCAAATCGATCGCCTGCGGTTGGGAAAGATTGACGATCGGGGGTGGGAATGGGGCAGTCATTTGCAAAAATGTTTCTTGAATATCGAATTCTTGCTGAAGCGAAGTTTGGATTTGCCGCAAAAGTTGATCGCGATCTCCATCTTTGGTTTGCACAATCAAGTGAGCGAAAAGCACGTCTTGATTAAGGGCGATCGTCCATGCTCGCAAATTTTCCACTCGCTCTATCCCTGCAAACCCTTGCAGGTGAGCCTGAATTTGGCTTAGATCGAGATGATGTGGCGTTTTCTCCAACAAAATATCTAGACTTTGGCGAATCAGAGGAATGACCCCCAAAATGATGAAAATCGCCACTCCTAAGCTAATTGCCCCGTCTGCCCTATTCCAGTGCAGTGTCCAGACTGCGATCGCCGCAACAATCACACCCACTGAACTAATCGCATCGGCGACCATGTGCAAAAATGCGCCGCGTAAATTGAGATCGTGATGGCTCTCATCATGAAGTAGAAACGCATTGAGGCTGTTGATGCCCAGTCCAATCACCGCCGTAATCAGCATTGGCAAGCTGAGAATTTCATCGGGAGGAGCCTGGAGACGGACGATCGCTTCCCAGCCAATCCAAGTTGCAACAATCACCAGCCCACTGCCGTTTGCCAGTGCGGCTAGGATCTCTATTCGTCGATAACCGAAAGTGGCTTGATTGGATGCTGGAAATTGGGCGATCCAGGTTGCCAATAACGACAAGCCTAACGTCAACCCATCAGACAGCATATGTCCAGATTCGGCGACTAGCGCCAGACTGTGGCTAAATAGCCCAACTCCCAACTCGGCTACCGCAAAACTGATCAGCAGAATGAGCGCAATCCAAAGGGGTCTAGCTTTGTGCGTTGGGGAATGGCTTGTCATAGGGTGATGACAGCCCGGTTGACAGTAATGATACATTAGGCGATCGACTCAAACTCAGACAAACCAACTTGAACAAAAACAAGGAAGCTATCTGATGGGCTGAGGTTCCCTTGCTAGCTTCCGTTCTATCTTATTCTCAAAGGATTGTCGCCATAAAGTTCACCCGCGTTACGGACCTTATTGAGTGACGACCTGGCTACCGTGGCTGCGGGGATCATCGGGATTGGCTTTAGGAGCAATGGGTATGTCTACCTCAGAGATGCGACCTTTGGCTTGAGCGTAGGGTAATGGGGAACCTGTGATCAGAGCTTCCAGGTTAGTCGCCATAATGATGCGGGGTTGTTCTCCGAGTGTGCTGGCGATCGCCTTTCCCTCGGCGTTTAGAAACACAAAGTGCGGAATTCCATCAACTCGATAGTGCAGCATTTCTGGGAGCCACTTGGAATTATCTACATTCAGCATGACAAAATTCACTTCGCTGTCATACTGCTGCTTCAATTCGCTCATATCCTTCGCCATCGCTTGACACGCCGTACACCAATCTGCATAAAACTCCATCAGCGTCGGTTTTTCGTTGCTCAGCGCCACCTCTAACGGGATTGAAGTTTCTGCCATTGTTGCCAAAGAAGCCGTGTTTGATCCCGATCGCAGTCCAAAGAAAATTGCGGCACTAAGGGCAACAGCAACCAAGACGATCACAAAATTGCGGAGTCGAGTTGCAAAGGTCGTTGTTGACGATTGGGTGGGTTGCGGAGTCGATTGAGGCTTGGAATCCGTTGGATTAACAGTCATAGGATAAACAGTAGGATAAACAAAACTAGTTCTTAGCGTAATTTCTTACAATTGAAGGGCGATCGCGCAATTTGGACTTTCCTATTCCAAGTTTACAAACATTGTTTATAAACATTGAACGAGTCACTTTAGATTCAAAGAAGCCAGTGTGAAAAAGCGAGTCACGTTGATTTTTCCCAAACGCGCTGTCCATATGCCTGTCACCTATCGGTTGGCAAAAGATTTTAATGTGGCGGCAAATATCATCCGGGCACAGGTGACACCCAACCAGATTGGAACGCTCGTCGTGGAGCTATCTGGCGATATTGACCAACTAGATGCCGCCTTGGAGTGGATGCAATCGCAGGATATTGGCATCTCGATCGCCAGTCGCGAAATTATGATCGATGAGGAAGCTTGCGTTCATTGCGGTCTATGTACTGGTGTTTGCCCAACCGAAGCCCTTAGCCTCGATCCCCAAACTTTTCGGTTGAATTTTACCCGATCGCGCTGCGTCGTTTGCGAACAATGCATCCCTACTTGCCCAGTACAGGCAATTTCCACAAATCTTTAGCATTAAGCGACCAGTTATCAGACAACAATGATAGCCAGTAGCCATCTGGTGGCACAATTGAGAGTTGTTTCCTGATCGCCAAGTAGCCTATACTACAAAACCTATATTATTAGCGGTGATAGAAACAGTCAGGTTACTCAACCTGTAGAAGTACTATAAGTTAGAGCAAAACGTTAGGAGTGACGGAGTCAATGAAAAAAGTTGAGGCAATCATTCGCCCATTTAAACTCGATGAAGTCAAAATTGCCCTTGTGAATGCTGGCATTGTCGGGATGACCGTGTCTGAGGTGCGAGGCTTCGGACGGCAAAAAGGTCAAACCGAGCGTTATCGGGGTTCTGAATACACGGTTGAGTTTCTGCAAAAGCTGAAAGTCGAGATTGTAGTAGAAGATGATCAACTCGACATGGTTGTTGACAAAATTATCGCTGCCGCCCGGACTGGCGAAATCGGCGATGGTAAAATCTTCGTTACTCCTGTCGATCAAATTATTCGCATTCGGACGGGTGAGAAGAATCAAGAAGCGATTTAGGGAATAGGACTGAGGACTAGGGACTGAGGACTGAGAGTAATCATTCCAAGTCGCAAACCATATGTATCAAGAGAACTGAGCAATGCTTAAATCTGTTTGACAGTTACACCCTTTCATGTAGGTTGTGCCCAATGGCCACAGATTCAAAGTGAGAAAGAAACTTCCTCAGTCTTCAGTCCTCAGTCTTAACTAGAGTTGCTTCAGTTGAGGTAACAAGGCTTGAAACGCTAACCCTCGATGGCTAATAGCATGTTTCAGTTCTGGTGGCATCTCCGCAAACGTCATTTGATGGGCTGGAACGTAGAACACTGGATCGTAGCCAAATCCGCCGTTACCACGAGGCGCATCAAGAATTTCTCCTCGACAAATCCCTTCCGTCTGAAGCACGATCGTCCCATCCGGACGAGCGATCGCCACAACACAAACGAATTGCGCCTGTCGATTGGGTTCATCACCGAGTTCAGACAAGAGTCGCTCGATCCGATCGCGATCGCTTTTCCCATATCGAGAAGAGTAGAGTCCGGGCGCACCATCCAACGCATCAACCGACAACCCTGAATCATCGGCGATCGCCCACTTTCCCATTGCCTGCGCCACTTGCGATGCTTTCAAACAAGCATTCTCGGCAAACGTTGCTCCTGTCTCTTCAATCTCTAATTCTGCTGGCTTCAACATCAACTCCCAATCTAGAGCGGGATCGGTCAAATACGCTTGCATTTCCTGAAGTTTACCGGGGTTACTAGTCGCAACGACGAGAACAGGCATAGTTGAAACGTTAAAAGGACTGTTTCTAGCTTAAAACAGGCTCTATCGTTCCTACTACGCTGAACTGGTCTTCGATGTTCCTACTCTATTGTTTTCGGTAAATCAGCAAAAAACCGCTTGCCTGAATAGCAAACGGTTTGCGAGGAGAAGGCTTCTATTGATCGAATGCTAGAGTTCCTGTAAGCAAACTACTTGTCAGGCAGAGATGGTTTAGTGTTGCTGCTTAGGCAGTTTAGCCGAACAAAGATTATCTCAGTCAGAATTTAGACCGAGCTTGCCCATTCTTTTGCCCATGCCAAATTACGATGGACTTCTTCGATCGTTGCTGCTTCTGAGTAGAGACGCAGAACGGGTTCTGTGCCGCTAAACCGGATCAGCAGCCAGCTTTCGTCAGCGAGTTGGAATTTGTAGCCATCGATCGCCAAACAATCCAATACAGCATATCCGGCAATCTTTTGAGGAGGCTGGGTTTGCAGTTGGTTTAGAAGGCGCGATCGCACGTCCATATTTGCCAGAGGTAAATCGATGCGATCATATGCCGAAACAAAGCCTGTCTTTTGCTGAAGGTCAGCGTAGAGGTCGCTGAGGTCTTTGCCAGATTGAACCACCGCATCTAGAACATACAGAGCCGATAAGAGAGCATCTCGTTCTGGAATGTGATGACCATAGCCAATTCCACCAGACTCCTCCCCGCCCAGCAGAACTTTCGCTTCTAGCATTCGATCGGCAATGTATTTGTAGCCGATCGGTGTTTCATAAACAGATAGGTTGAATAACTTCGCAACTTTAGGAATCAGGTTAGAACCGCTAATCGTTTTAACTACTTCACCCTCAAAGCCTCGACGAGTTGCCAAATGTTCAATCAGAATCGGGATTAAGACTTGGGAGCTAAGGAAATTTCCGTTTCCATCGACAGCCGCAACCCGATCGCTATCACCATCAAACACCAATCCCACCGCTAACTTGGAGCCTGCCTGCTGACCATGAACGTGCAGTTTTTCGAGTAGCGTGGGAATGTAACGAGGTAACGGTTCTGGTGCGCCACCCCCAAAAAGAGGATCGCGATCGCTGTTAAGTTCCTGAATCGGGACGCCTAGAAGTTGCTCTAGCCCAGTAGCGGCGGCTCCGTGCATGACATCCGCAAAGACAGTCAGCTTGCCTTGGGTAATAGCGGTTTTTAAGGCATCAATGTCTACTCGCGATCGGAGGGCTTCACAATAGCTCTGCCACGGATTAAACATCTGTAAGCTGCCTACCGTCTCTGCTTTGGCTGGAGGATAAGCTAACGCTGCTTCAATTTTTTTAGTCACCTCTGGAGGCACAGAACCGCCGAATGCCCCTTTCACTTTCAATCCAGAGTAGATACCGGGGTTGTGGCTAGCAGTAATCACGATCGCTCCCAATGCATTCTGTTGATTCGCTGCCCAGCTAAAAGCTGGAGTGGGAGCGTAAGACTCTGAGAGCAGTACATCAAATCCCACGGTTCTGATGGCTTCGGCGGCGGCTTTGGCGAATTCTTCGGAGAGGAAGCGGCGATCGAATCCAACAACCACTGTCCGGCTACCGTTACTGCCATAGGTTTGAGCAAGTGCCATTGCAGCCACGGGAGCGACTTGCATGACGCGATCGAATGTGAAATCGGCGGCGATCACGCCACGCCAACCGTCTGTACCGAAAGAAATCGGTTTTGCAGTGAATGACGCAGGAGAAAGATGAACTGCCATAAGGTTCTACATGAGTAAAGAACTGTGACAATGCTATCCTTGCACGTTATCTCTTTTCAGCTTGCTAATTGACAAATCCTTTCATCTAAACAACTTGTAAACTTTACCAATAGTGCTTTGTCTCTCAACCCTATTTTGGCTTTTTAAGCAGGTTTCTAGATGCCATATTTGGCGATCCAAGCATCGTAACTGCCTAAATTGGAGAAATTCGGGAAGGCTCCTAGCGTTTGTCCTACTACATAGATATTCCCAGAATTATCAGTCGTAATCCGATAGGCTTCATCATCTTGAGCCGTGCCAAATTGGATACTCTGCAACCGATCGCCGTTGCCGTCATACTGAGCAATCCAGGGATCGGAGCCACCTACAGCATTGCCAAAAAGGGATCGAGTCGTCTCGCCCGTCAGGTAGATTTTGTTTGTGCTGTCGATGGCGATCGCCTGCGATTCATCCAAGCCTGATGTCCCAAATTGCTTCGTCCACTGAAGAACGCCGTCATCTCCTGTAACGCTATATTTAGCAACGAATCCGTCTACATCTCCAGCATTAGAGTTGCCTGGTAAACTCCCTGCCGTTTGCCCAGTAATGTAAACATCTGAACCGATCACCGCAATCCCACGCGCATAGTCTTGAGCATTGCCACCACTCTTCAATATCTCATCCCAGATTAGTGTCCCTGTGTTGCCGTTGAAACTCGCAACAAACGCATCTCCACCGTTCAACTCCACATCTCTAGAACTATTCACCGAAATCACGGCATCGGTCACGCCAGCAATGTAAAGATTGCCATTACTGATTGCCAAACCTGCGGATGCGGTGACTCCATCGGTTCCGTATTCGATTATCCCGTCTGTACCAAACCCCGTTACTCGATTTCCCGTGGTGGCATCATACTTGGCGATAAAAGCTTTTCCTCGACTGAGCGGAGGAGGTAAAGCATCTAACAATCCGGTGACATAGACATTATTGCCATCCAACACAAGGTCAGATGCTGAATCCTGAGGATTAATCGTGCCGACAATAGGTAAAACAATTGCATCACTCTCGATCGTCTCTAACCACTGCCGATTGCCTGCGCTGTCATACTTGGCGACAAACACATCGCTATTGGTACTGGAACTTGAACCAGCTACAGTTGCTCCAGTAATGTAATAATTTCCAGCGTTATCTACTTCCACATCAAAGACAACATCTAACCGAGGCGTGCTGGGTCTGGATGTATCGATCGATCGCTTCCACACCTCCACCCCGTTGCTGTCATACTTAGCGACAAATCCATCCCCTGCCGGACCCACTGTTGCATTGGTGACACCAGCAACATAGACATTTCCTGCACTGTCCGTTGTTGTGCCATAGGTATAGTCATTGCCGGATGTCCCAAATTGCCGAATCCACTTCTGCGTCAATGACAAAGTCGGAGATGGGTTGGGATTAGGATTCGGTGAAGGATTCGGTGAGGGATTCGGTGAGGGATTCGGTGAAGGATTCGGTGAAGGATTCGGCGAAGGATTCGGTGAGGGAACTGCGATCGGTTCTGCCGTCAGCGTGATTGTGTAATTACTACTGTTACCCCGACGTCGAAAGACTCGCAGATAAAGCTCCCCTGAATCGACCGTGACATTGAGAGATCGCGTTTGTCCACTGTTGACCGTCGTTATTGCAACAGGGTTAAAGAACTTACGGATATCTTTGGGTTTGAGATCGCTAAAGTTGCGCCGCCCGATCGCCCGTAACACTGCGGCCTTTGCCCCCTTAAGCGTGAAGAGTTGTAGCCCAACTCCTGCCCTTCTCCCTGTACTAGACAGTTGGAGATTAAGACTGCGACGATCGGCAACTCCAAACCTGTACAGATCATCCTTATCCAGAAGCCCAACTGTTTCTTTGCGCGTCGTTGGACTAGACAGCACATTACCCAAATTGCTGATCGTTCTTAGCGTATTTCCGGCACGATCGCGTCCCATCGTCAGAACTCCCCTTCCATTGCAAGCTGTTTTTCCAGAGTGCCTGATTTGCGGGAACGATCGCTGATTTATTTGCCAGACTTCATGTAAACTTGTGCGAATTGTAAGGAACAGTACTTAAGCTAACGAGCATTTACAGCCGTTTCCCCTTGCATAAGCCACACGCATACTCATCCACTCATCTACCCACCCACACACAACTGTGGCTCACTCATCTGAAAACCGCTGTAAGTTGCCTGATCTGGGCGGGCAAGATGCCCACCCCCCAGGAATTTCAAAAATTTCCAATGCAAAAATGAATGCCGATTAGCTTAAAAACAGAATAGATAAGTGAATGAGTGGACATGTAAACTACTCCTCGCCGCTTACGAGTCGTCGAGGAGCTTTCAGCAGCCCTAAAGAGTCATAGCTGAGCGAACAGCTAAGCCTCTCTGAGCCTCCGGGCAGGTTTACAAAGCTGCCCTATCCATCATACCCATCAGGTTTCCGTGATCCGAGTGGTGCGAAATGTCACATTTACCCCTTCATTAGACTGTTCTAACACCAGCAGCGGAGTCGGTTTTGCCTTCTGATCCCAATGCATTGAAGCAATACGCCCTTGAACCGTAGGTTGCCAGTTATCATCCGCATCCGGACTCATAAACCTCTGCATACACTCAATAATCTGGTTAATCGTGACTGAAGTGGGTTGAGTGGGCAGTTTCGTCAATTTGATTTGAATCCGGAACAAGACTCGCTTACTTCCTCTAGGCGAATTAGACGGATCATATTCCACATCAAAAACCTCATCGACCTGCCGCCCGGCGCTGCTGGCAATGCCAACTAACCCTTGTTCTGCTTGACTTGGACGTAAGGCAATAGAGATTTTTTCTTTTACCTTAATCTTAATCTGATTCAGGATGATGAAGTGGAATTGCTCCTCTTCCATCCGCATCCTCAAGTAATCCAGGTTAAATTCCCGTGAGTGAATCAGGTCAGGATTTTTCTCCATTTTGCTGATGGTGTTCAGCGCCAACTTCAGCTTCTTCTGGAGTTCCCGATTCTTGAACTCTTCAAACCGCTTTTGCTTTTCTAATTTGTCCGTTTTGAGCTTGGTATATGCTGCCAAACCAACTAGAAGCACTAGGAAAAGACCTGATGTGATCATCCATACGGGTTGAAATGAAGAATCTCCCGGTTCGGCAGGTTTTGCGGCTTGAGCCAACCTGGGGTCGATGAGGATGATGGGGGTTGACATAGCTGATGAGTGCAGAGAAATGAAGAGAATTTCAAGGTATCTAATCTTAAGAGTGCCCGCAGATTGCCATCCAATACCATCCTCCCAGATTGATCTGCATCATTCCGGAGGGAGAACAAAAAAGTTTTAAGTTCTCAATGTTGGGTTCTGAGTTGAGCCTCTTAACTTTTAACTCAAAACTCAAAATTCAAAACTCAAAATTCAAAACTCCTACACTAATGTGTCCATCTTGCTCGATAGCCCCGTGCATCAATATGGCAGAGTTCAGGGTATTTGGTGTAACGCCCTAACCCTCCTGTCCACCAGGGATCGAGGGCACGATAAATTTGATCGCCGCTCAGTCCATCGCAGTAAAAATCGATCGCATCCCCGACAATATGCCGACTCAGAGACACCCCTCCAACTTGCCGATTAATATCTGATGGACGATACCAACTGGTGACTCGAAATGGACGCCCAATCCGATCGCGGGCTTGCTGTGCCAACTCAGCAATCCGGACGATCGCATCTACTGTCTCCTGATTGGGCGGTATGCGGGAACCTCCATGAGTGGCTTCTGCCCATGTAAAATTGCCGTTGAGGATAATCGAGGTGTGCATCTGCAAATTGTTGGGCGTCCAACGAGCGGGACGGGGAGGCAGCGGCAGCGGTTCAGGTTTAGGTGGCGCATCCGGAGAATCGCGACGGGCACGTTCCATTCGACGCACATCATCTAAGAGCGATTGAACGGTTTTCTCTCGTCCGTCGATACTGCGCCACAGTTGCACCAAGCGGATCAAGGCTTCTCGCTCAAACTCTGTTTCGTTGAAATTGGCAGGAGTGCGCTTGACGAAATCTAGAAGGGCGCGATCGAGTTGCGTTGCCGCATTGATCAAGGCACTGCGATTAGGATTGCTGGCTGTGAGAATTTGAGCATCAACACCCAATTCTTTCAAGGCGGTTGTTCTGGAATCCAAGCCTCGCCAGAGCCGGAATGCTTCAGTTAAAGCGTTTCGCTGATCTCCTTTCCCTTGGAAAGATTGTGGGACACGTTGCACAAACATAATCAACGCTGGATCGATAATGCGGATATTTGTTTCGGGGGAAGTGTCTTCTTCTAAGGAACCGATCGTCTCTCCGCGTGAATCCAATTGTCGCCAAAGTTGCACAAATCGCAGCAATGCTTCTCGCTGATGCGGATAGCCTGCATAAAAGGGCGAGATTTGCTGAATGAATTGCATCAGAGGCTTATCTAACGTGTCGTCATCCAACTTGACGAGGCTGGGATCGGTTTCGCTAACTCTTAGCAGAGAAGCGATCGCGGCTCGTCGAGTATTCAATTTCCGCCAGATTCGCACGGCTTCTAGGAGAGCATCTCGCTGATAGGATAAACCGATGTAGTAACGGGGGGTCCGTTCAATGAACCGCAGCAACGATGAGTCGAGAAAAGACAGGTTTTGCGGCAAACCATCGGCTTTATAGTCGAGCGTCAGATCATCCAAATAGGCTTTGAGCAACTTTTGGAAATCACTAGGTTCTAAACGAGCGGCGGCAAGATCGCTGGCGGGCGGCGTGTAACCTTTGGCGATCATTTGGACGAAGCGATCGGTGTACCGTCCTTGATCCTCATCCCAGAAATCATTTCCCTTCCAGCCTTGAGCCGTCAGCTTATCGGTAATGCTGCGAATGGTGTTAGCGGCGAACTGTGCTTGCTCTGGAAAAGTATTGACTTGATCCAACGGAATCCGGTTAGCGGGTGCAATTCCCAGTCCCACTTCGCCATCATTGAGAGTCGGACGATGATGGGCGGCGTAGAGGGCTGCCAGGATTGGTTTATGAATTCCTGTTCGTTCTGCTTCGCTCAAATAATGATAGTTGCGCTGATCGGCGCTGAGTCCTGCCATAGCCACTCTTAGAGGGTCAACCCATCTTACATAGACATCTGATAAATACTAGATGAATTTGCTAGTCAAGCATCAATGTTATGCAAATTTATACCAAGAGGATTTACAGCGGTCTTCAGTTGAATGCGACACACAAAGGGGCATAGCGTGCCGTGCCCGTAAAAGTTTGGTGGATTGGGCGCAATTGAAACCCGCTATGAACAATTGGAAGACCTTATGGACATAGCACTAAGCGCTACTTCGATCGATGAGTTTATTCATGAGATTGGGGAGTAATGCACCAATGGAAACTCCTCCCGAACTGACTCCCGACCAAAAAGAGTGCCTGAGTGAAAATAACTTTACCTGGTTAACCCATGCTCTAGGGCATAGCGAACTAACTCCGTGCGGCTATTTGTTCCGGTTTTACTGAACAAGCGACTGACATATTTTTCGACATTCCGAACGCTAGTCTCCAATCGACGAGCGATCTCCTTGTTCATTAGCCCTTCCGCTACGAGTTCCAAGACGCTTTGTTCACGCGGGGTAAAGTCAAGTTTGATTGGGGCGGGCGTTTGGGCGATCGCTCCCCGTTGAGAAATAATGGCTTTAATTTCAGCGATCTGTCGTGCCATTTCTGCAATGTCAGGCGTTTCACTGTCTCCGGCGGCTTTCGTGGTTGCGGTTCGACGGTTGAGCAGATTAGACACGATCGCCACTAACTCATCAGGGTCAAAGGGTTTTGACAAGTAAGCATCACAGCCTGCGTTGTAGCCCTGGATGCGATCGGAGGTCATCCCTCGCGCAGTTAAAAATACGACAGGGAGTGCCTGATAACGAGGATCATCCCGCAATTGTTTGAGAAACTGATAGCCATCCACATGCGGCATCATGATGTCAGAAATCACCAAATCTGGAGAAGTTTGCTGAAGCAGATCCCATCCTTCTCGTGCATTACTGGCAACGTGAACGGTAAACCCATCGTCTTCCAAATAAGCCTTCACTGCCTCTCGCAGACCTGGCTCATCATCGACCAACAAAAGCTGCCCTGCCATCACTTGTCCTCATCACGCCTATCCACAATCTAGCGAACTTCAGCCCATTTATGGCTCTCCTTCAAATCCTAATCATCCACCGCATCCCATTCATCCCTTATCCTCTACCCCGTTTATCCTTCATCCTTCCTTCAAGCTTTGGACGAGATCAAGAGGACATTGGTAGACTGAGAAGTATATCTAGGAATAGACAACTTTTGATAAACTTCCTAGGTCTCTTAGTTTAACGCGATCGTCCGTTTGTTGTAGTTATCATTACCGTTATTGATTCATGGCAACAGCAGTCTACATCATTCCACTTGTGTCTCAGACTCTAGCTTCCTTCTTACCGTCCCTCCCGCTAGATAGCCTGCTTTCGACGCAGGGAATTATGGTGGCGCTTCTGATCGCCTATGCTGGGGCGATGTGGATGTTTCTTACCAGTGCGCCCAAAGTTCATACCGTGATGGTGTCAGATTTGGATCTAGCACGAGAGTTCTATGAAGGTCTGCTCGATCTACCCGTGGCAGACGTGCCTCTGCACTATTACTACAACTATGAGCAAACGCTCGGAACGGCAGGTGTCGATCCTCTCTATGCCTCAACCGCTAGCCTCAGTCGTCCTACAACGCAGGGCTACAAGACTTCAGATGGGCTGTGGTATCAACTGAAGAAAAATACGCAGTTGCACGTTATTTCAGGGGCTAGC
This sequence comes from Cyanobacteria bacterium RU_5_0, assembly GCA_012033255.1. GTDB lineage: Bacteria > Cyanobacteriota > Cyanobacteriia > Elainellales > Elainellaceae > JAAUSF01. The sequence goes on along the minus strand of JAAUSF010000007.1, from coordinate 20,533 downwards.
CTGGGGGCAAAAAATCGTCAGCGCCATGTTTGCTTCGATCATGATTGTCTAGAGCAACTATTGATGCGGGTGCAATCCTATAGGTTGCAATACAAAATTCGTCGCGATAAGCCCCTCAATTTTCTGGTTAAAGATATTGAAGGTCGCGTGATTGAGATGGCAGAAGTATCTAATTAGTTGCCGCTTCTGCGTTGCACCAGGGACGTTTTACTGCTGACGAACTTTATAGCTGCTGACGATCGCCTGAGCATCCTTGAGATAGTCAGAATAGGATCTATTCACCCCTGAAAGTGTCAAGATATAAATCGTATTGCCACGCTGCTCAATAAAGCTTTCGGCTTCTAAACGATTGCCCTGTGGATCTTGACCTGCCCAGTCTACCCGTAAGCTTCCATCCGGTTGCTCTTGCGATCCCTTCGATTCAAGCTCGGCTAAATTCAAATTTGTCTTATAAGACTGCTTCAGGAAAGCCTCTAGCTGCTCATTGTTGTATTTGCCCCCTTGCGCCGACCCAAACACCACTTCACCCCTGAAAGCGTGATCTACCGATTGAAAAATCACTCCTGTCTCAGTGGGCTGGTATTGGTAGCCACTTGGAAGCGTGATCTCAAACGCACCACCCGGTTCTTTATAGGTTTGAGGCTGAGTCGGCGGAGTTGGACTAGGCGCAGAGGCGCTTGGCGAGGGTGATGTTGGGGTAACAGATGGACTGGGCGAGGATGGTTGAACATTGCTGGAAACCGAGGTTAGTCTGCCACAGGCGGCAAGAGCGACGGCTGAAACCAGCAAAAAGAAAACGAAACGCAATGCATAGTTCATTGGGATCGATCGACTCTTTTAGAACTCTTCGCAGGACACATCCCTAGTTTAGGACTGAGTTTTGAGTTTTGAGTTTCGAGTAGATGACTGAAAGAATGTTTGAAACGTATTAAACATTCTACATTCGCCCCTGAATCCCCCAATGCTGGGAAACTTTGAAATTCGATTCCCTCCAACTTTAGGAGGCTAGGAGGGCAAGTTTAGTGAGGAGTAACACCTTTAAACCATTCTCTAAAACTCAAAACTCCCTCAGTCTTGGCTGTGAGCTTCGGGTTTGAGGAGGGGAAAGGCGATCGCATCTCTAATGCTGGCACAGTCGCAAAGGAGCATGACGAGGCGATCGATGCCCATGCCCATCCCCATTGTTGGCGGCATTCCATACTCTAGAGCCAGGACAAAATCTTCATCAACGCCTTGCGCCTCTAGATCGCCTGCCGCTTTTCGGGCTGCCTGAGCTTCGAGGCGTTCCCGTTGGTCAACCGGATCGGTCAACTCTGAGTAACCATTGGCGTGTTCACGCCCAACAATAAATAACTCAAATCGTTCTACTAAGCCTGGTTTACTGCGGTGTGGCTTTGCTAGGGGAGAAATTTCGATCGGATAATCGGTCAGGAGGGTCGGCTGAATCAGCGTTTCCTCAACTTTTTGTTCAAACACTTCGTTGAGCAGTTCTCCGATTGAACCACAACCCTGAATATCAGCAAGACCCATTGCCTTGACTGCCGCTTTTGCCTGCTCCAGGGTTTGGAATTGGTTGAAATCCAAATCGGTATGTTCCAGAACGAGGTCATGCATCGTCACCCTACGCCACGGAGGAGTCAAGTCGATCGCCTGTCCCTGGTAAGTAATCTGTAACGTATCCGACACCGCTTGCGCCGCCGCAACGACAATCCCTTCGGTGAGGGTCATCATGTCGTTGTAATCGCCATACGCCTGATAAATCTCGATCGTCGTAAACTCTGGGTTGTGGCGAGTCGAAACACCTTCATTACGAAAAAGCCGCCCTAGTTCAAACACTTTCTCAAACCCACCGACAATCAGCCGCTTCAGATGCAGTTCTGTAGCAATCCGAAGATATAGATCCATCTCTAGTGTGTTGTGGTAAGTAATGAACGGACGGGCATCCGCTCCGCCTACCTCCGTTTGCAGCACAGGCGTTTCGATCTCAATGAAACCTTGGCGATCGAGATGTCGTCGAATCGCGGCTGTGATCAGGGCACGACGCCGGAAGGTTTCTCGCACCTCTGGATTGACGATCAAATCCACATATCGCTGGCGATAGCGTTTTTCTATATCGGTCAGTCCGTGCCACTTATCCGGTAATGGCTGTAGCGATTTAGTCAAAATCGTATACTGCTGCACATTAACCGACAGTTCGCCCTTCTCTGTGCGTTTGATACTGCCCTTCGCGCCAACGATATCACCGCGATCGATTAGCTTCAGGTGCTTGAAAGCATTCGCATCAACCTCCGCCATCTCTATGTCTAGCTTCTTCTTATCCAGATAAAGCTGGATCGTGCCCGTCTCATCTTCCAGGGTGAAGAAGGCTAGCTTGCCCAGAATGCGCTGAAGCATCACGCGACCCGCAACGGATACTTCAACCTCAACTTCTTCACCATTGGGCAGGTCAGCGTATTTTTTCTGGAGATCTACCGCATGATCAGTCTGTTCCCAACGGTAAGCATAAGGATTGAAGCCCAATTCTCTCAGTTGAGCAACTTTGGCGAGTCGAGTAGCACGGAGATCGTCAGAGGACATGGTTAGAAGGATGAAGGATGTAAAGGATGAATGGGGTTAGGGAATAGGGAGCAGGAATTAGATTAGGAGATCCATTCTTCATCCTTCATCCTTTTCCCTAGTCTTGTTGGTGGGCAAATTGGTATGCACCGATCGCAGATAGAACGATCGCGATTATCAGCAGAACTGGAATACTGTACCAGGGAAAGTGGGACAGTGGGAGATACACGGCTGATCGGAGTCCGATGCTGGTGTAGGTGAGGGGCAGGAGGTAGACGATCGCTTTCAGCATGAACGGTAATGCGTTGGGATCGAAGAAGGTCGCCCCTAAAAAAGACATCGGGACGATCAAAAAGTTGTTCAGAAGTCCGACGCCTTCGAGCGACCTGACGTTTAATCCAGCTATTACACCTAAACCGGAAAAAACGGCACAATTTAGCACGAGCAGAAGCAAGAATAGCGGGTTGACAAAGTTGAGGTTTTGCGTAAACAGAATGGCGACAACTAGCACTGCGCCGGAGGTCATCAATCCTCGCACCACTCCTGCTAACATCTTGCCTAAAAAAAGCGAGAGAGGATGGACGGGTAGCAGCAAGACTTCTTCAAAGGTCTTGGAGTAGAGGCGTTCGCCGCAGATGGAGAAGGTTGTACCACCGAAACTGATTGTCATTGACGATAGCGCAATCATTCCTGGCAGAATGAACTGGAGATAGCTATCGCCAACCGGAGGCTCAACTTTCATAGCACTTCCTAGCCCCAATCCAAAGCCGAGGATGTAGATGAGCGGGGACACTAACCCTGAAGCAATAACCTGGGGAAGACGCACTCTCAAATCTAGCCAATCTCCCCAAAAAACAGTCAAACTGTCGGTGAGAATCCTACGAACTGGGGAAGCGTTGAATACCTGACTCAATTGAAGGGATGACTGAGAAGCCACAGGAGTTACACCATTAAAACGATAAGTGACAAGTTAGGTAAGACGTTAAGAAACGTTGCCTTCTCATTATTTTGGCACTTCTTGGATGTTTGGGAAGAGCCGCGATCAACAACTCTTCCGGCTCATTGCCTGATCCGTGGCATACACTAGAGGTATAGCGGCTGATTCGCTAGAATCGGTCAAGCTGATTTTGAGTACCCGTTTTGAGTAACCGCAAGGTGTAGACCTCCATGAGACGTAAACCCAAAGCACCTCCTAGATCTTCTTCTCGATCGCCGGAAAATTATGATTACTCCGATCGATCGGATCGGTTTGAGCGACCTGCCGATCGCTCCGATCGATCGCCCGTTACCAATATTCTGAACGTGACGACGCTGGCAGTTTTGGCGGCGGCGCTAGTCGTAGGAATCGGGGTTGGAATGTTTTTGGGGACTTCAACCAACTCATCGGATTTGGGGAGTGTCGCCACTCGCTACGATATCGAACGGAGCGCTCCTGATCCAGAACTCTGCGTCCAGTATGGAGCCAGTGCGATCGTTGTCGATCTTCGTGCTTTCCTAACCCTTAACCCCTTTAATGCTTACCTGTCGCAGCCGACGATGCAACCGGGCTGTGTGATTCGCAGTAGCAACTGGTCAATCTTGCAGAGTCGCAATCTGATTAATTCTCAAGATGTTAATGAATGCCGGAACCGAATGAATACGTTCGGCTATACCGGAAGCATCGAAAATCAGACGGATAAACCGAAGATTAATTGCGTTTATCAAAATGATGCGGCTGGCAATCTCTTCTTGACAGCACCCGGACTGGGCAATGCGCCTCCAGAAACTCAACGTTTCTAAGGATTTTTTGATAATCCCATTCAACTGATGCCGTATTGATCGCTAGCACAGGACACACCCAGAGTCAATGAGCCACATATGGGAAACTCGATCGTTGCCCAGATTGCTCATACCATGCTCTCGCGGAACGACCCCTGATCTTGTTGCGGCGGCTTGACCACTCCGACAGAACCTCGCCCGGATTGCCCGATCGCATCGACAGACTAATCTGCTTCGGTAGTCAAAATTTGAATTTAGAATTGTTGAGGGGCACTGTCTAGCAGCACCCCTTTCTAACATCTGGAACTGTTATTTCAATCTACGCGCCTGTGCGGGCATAGTCATCTTGATAACGAATGATGTCATCCTCGCCCAAATACTCTCCATTCTGCACTTCGATTAAAACGAGAGGAATAACACCAGGGTTTTCTAAACGGTGCTTTGTGCAAGCCGGGACGTAAGTGGATTGGTTGCAGAACAGCAGCTTTTCTTGTTCGCCACAAACCACTTTAGCTGTACCGGATACTACGATCCAGTGTTCGCTGCGATGATGGTGCATTTGCAAGCTGAGGCGATGTCCGGGCTTTACCTCAATGCGCTTAATCTTATATCCTTGCCCTTCCTCCAGGATTGTAAACGAACCCCAAGGACGCAGTTCCGTTGCAGCAACTGATTTTGGGGCAACAGGGGCAAGAGCGGCAGATTGGGTCATTTCTTTAGCTTGAGCCACGGCATTTTCTCCTTATTAAGACGTTGGCAAGATTGAATTGTGACTAAACAGGCGTATTGAGTGATTAGTCCAATCGAGTACTGACTTTAAAACCTTGATCAGGGTTTCTGTTGGGGGCAAAATATCACCCCTGTGACGATATTTAAGAACTACACTGAACCAACCCTCGATTAAGAACGAATTTGGGGGGTACTGAGGCGAATGAGTAGACCGAAGCCAACATAACAAAACTCTCCCAGTTCTCGTAATCCGGAGATGGTTAAATCTAGCCCATCTACACCCACTCTTCACAAGACGAAGCTGTCGTTCAAACTAGCTTAACTGTTAGCGTTGCAGACTAAGCAGAAGTACTTAAGGAATGTGAAATTGGTATAGCTGTCGCTATCAAGGTTAGGACATCGGGATTAAAGGGGGTGTGGGGGCGAAGCCCTCAGCCAGGGGTTCCACCTCTACACCCCGTCCTAACCCAAGTAGCTGTCACTATATCACTCCAACTATCAGGGTTGGATAAACACGCCAATTCCGTTGTGGACACGAGCAGCACTACTGGACGATCGATCGATTAATTGCCCTCCGAGGTAGAGGGTAGTGGAGCTACCGCCATCCAGATTGAGAGCATGAATGGCTCCCAGTTTTTGCATCAGTTGCGCGACTTCAGTTAAGGTTGGACCTAGACCATTGACGCGGTTGTGGACGGTCACTAGCATTAGGTTGCCCTCAGCCGTAGTCAGAATAACGCTGCGAGGAGCCGCTTGTTGCCGAAACCCTTCGTTGAATTGTTCAGCTTGGGCATTTAGAACAATTTGTCCGTTTTGAATCAATAATGGTCCAGCTCCCAGAATTTGAGCAAAGTTGGCAAATTCAGCAGGTTGGGTGGCGGTTTCGAGTTGAATAGGTGTGCCGGGGGTTAATGCGTTCGCCGTCGCCGTATCATCTCGAATCACCAATAAATAGCCGTCAGACGGAATCGGAACAGTGGTTTGTCCTGCGGCATTGGTTCGCTGTTGATTTATAACTTTATTGTCTTGGACGGTGACAAGAATTTCGTGATCCAGAATGTTCGTGTAGGACGATCCCCATTCGCTCGTATGCCGACAAATCCCAGAGGCAATAAACCCACTGTTAAGAAACAAGACCGGAAATTGCTGTCCGTTGCTAGTAACGATCGTTTCCTGAAGGCTGAGCCGCCCAACGCTGACTTCGCCAGAATCATTCCAGGCGATCGCTCCTCGATCCAGAATGGGACCTGATACCCAACGGTTTTCTCTGCGAATAGCCCCTAGAGGCATTTGGGTGTTGCGATTGAAAAAGCCTCCATTGATAGCGGCGACAACTTGAATCTGTTGAGCCGTGCTGCTGAGTGGTGCTGTGCCAATCAGGGTAGAAGCGTTGCTGACGATCGGCTTTACGGTCACTCCAGGTTGGCGAGGGTTGATTTCCAGTGATACAACAGGGAATTTGTCTGCTCCTAAACTGACGAACTGTTGCCGCCAGCGAATTCCAGGTGCCCATTGAATCTCTCGTTCTGCTAGCGAATCAGGACGGACATCGATCAGCAGGCGATTAGGTTCAGGGATTGCCCAGACACGAGGACGAATGCCTGCGGGAATGCCGACGCGAATCACGGTTCGGTTGTCGCTTGTTTCTACGGTTAAAGAAGTGATGCGATTTCCGGCGTTTCCTTTGAAGCTTTGAATCAAGGCGGGATCGATTTGAGCCTCGATCGTGATAATGGTTTCCCCGGGTTGCTCGTTCAACTGCCAGGGAGTCGCTTGATCGAGATCGACAACAATCCGATCGCCCCAACTCTGCCGCCCTTGCCGCACTCCTGTCACTTTGGCGGCTGGCGTCGAAATCTGGAGCGATGATCCATTCACCTGCACTTGCCAGCCAAATCGTTGCGCCAATTCAGTGATATCGAGATAACGATACTGTTCTGAGAGCCAGGTGGAGAGGATGATCGGGCTGACTTGCTGATCGGAGAACCATGCAATTGGCTGTTGGCTAACCTCATCTGTATTCAGAAGATCGACACCGATCGTTTGAATGAAACCTGCATCTGTAATCCCAAAACGTTCCTGTCGTTGGCTCCAAGGTATGGAAAAAGCGCGACCGTTGAGCGTGATTTGTTCACCTCGTTGGGTGATAGGCACTGGAGCCGAAATCTGAGTTAATAAAAATTGACCCAAACCAGATGCGAGAGATGAATTCAAGGAAGCTGATTTTAGGGCGAGAAACTGAGAAGCTTCTGCGATTTCGATCGTTTTGATGGCGGGAAACAGCGCAACTACCAATAGGGGAAACCTCAACAGGACTCGTAAGCACCCTTGCGTTGAGGCTACTCCGGGTAGGTACTGTCTTTGCAGTCGGCGGTAATGCGATCGACGGCGACGAATTCGAGTTCTGACCACGGTGTTATGAAACTTAGCAAAGCGATGTGCAACTACTCCGTTTCCAGAATTCACCAACCTCAATGAAATTGTTGCCCACCCTTTACAATTTGTTGCTAATCTGTCAATTAGGTAATCTGTTCTACTTTGTAGGTTACATATCTTTGTATTTTAAGCAACGGTTTGGCTAGTGGCTATTCCGAAACGGTCACTCTAATTACCTTATCGTCTTGGGGTTTAGTTTCATAATGTGAGGGAAATTGTTGAATCATTCAACGTGATGCAATGGAGCAATGGATAGCGATCGAATGAGCTTGAATTAACAAAGTTTTAATCAAATATCACGGACAAGGGGCACTGTTCTAGTGCAGTTTCTTGGGCTAACCCAAAAGTAGACACCTTAAATTAATTAGAGAACCTGAGTTAGCAAGGCATTGCCAAGGTGAGGCACTTTCTATAAGATTTTTATTCTGTCCCTTTCAAAGGGAGCTTTCTCTGGTAGTAGTAGCAGAGCCATTTCCGGGAATTTGCTTTCGCGAATTTCAACCGATGTCCAGTTAATGTGCAGGCATTCGGTGTAAGCACAGGGTTCTTCGGAAACGGAGAACAATGAATCCGTTGCTCAACTTTTTTAGGACGGTTTGGCTTCAGCCATTCAAAAAGCGAATTGAATTACCGCATGGGGGTAGTAAAGGCGTGAATCAAAATATGCGACACAATCAGGGATCGATCGTTGGATATGCAGGTCAACCGTGGCTCGTGGAAGAGCGGGATGCCTGTGGGGTTGGCTTCATTGCCGATCAGTATGGACGGGCAAGCCATGCCATCATTGCTAAAGCGTTGGTCGCGGCAACCTGTATGGAGCATCGTGGAGGATGCAGTGCGGATCAAGATTCTGGCGACGGAGCCGGACTGATGACGGCTGTACCGTGGGAGTTGTTGGGCGAGTGGCTAACGGCTCAAGGTGTTGGGGCGATATCCACAATGCAAATGGGCACAGCCCAACTGGGAGTCGGGATGGTGTTTCTGCCTCAAGCTGAGTCGGCAGCAACGATCGCCCGTGACATTGTGGCGCAAGTCCTGGCAGAAGAAGAACTCACTGGCTTGGGTTGGCGAGTTGTTCCTGTAAAGCCAGAGGTGTTGGGAACGCAGGCACGGGAAAACCAGCCTCAGATTGAACAAATTGTGGTGCGATCGGCTGATCTAGAAGGCGATGCCTTAGAGCAGCGACTTTATCTGGCTCGGAAGCGAATTGAGAAAGCGATGATCGCTTCAGCACAACAGAATCCGGAGCTTCAGGAATTCTATATTTGCTCGTTCTCTAGCCGCACGATCGTCTACAAAGGCATGGTGCGATCGGAAGTTTTGGGGCTGTTCTACGAAGACTTAGCCAATCCGAGCTACCAAAGTGCTTTTGCGGTGTATCACCGTCGTTTCAGCACCAATACCATGCCCAAATGGCCCCTCGCCCAACCGATGCGGATTTTGGGACATAACGGCGAAATCAACACGCTGTTGGGCAACATCAACTGGATGATGGCACGGGAAGCCGATCTAGAGCATTCTTGTTGGGGCGATCGGCTCTCTGATTTGAAGCCCATTGTCGATCCCGAAAAAAGTGATTCTGCCAATCTCGACAGTCTGATGGAATTGCTGGTGCGTTCGGGTCGTCGTCCATTGGAAACCATGATGATTATGGTACCGGAAGCCTATCAGAATCAACCTGATTTGGCGAACTATCCCGAAATCGTAGACTTCTATGAATACTACAGCGGGATACAGGAGCCGTGGGATGGACCGGCTCTGCTGGCATTCAGCGATGGCAAGAAAGTCGGGGCAACGCTCGATCGCAATGGTCTACGTCCGGCTCGATACTGTCTCACCCGCGATGGTTTGGTGGTGGTCGGTTCGGAGGCAGGAGTCGTTGAGATTCCGGAGGAAGACATTATTGAAAAGGGGCGGTTGGGTCCGGGGCAGGCGATCGCCGTTGACTTGGAGAAGCACGAGATCCAGAAGAACTGGCAAATTAAGCAGCGCATCGCCAGCCTGCATCCCTATCGTCAGTGGCTCCAGGAACACCGCAAAATGCTTCAGCCTCAACCCTTCCTGGATACGCCCCAGATGGATACCGTGTCATTGCTCAAGTATCAGACGGCGTTCGGCTACACCTTGGAAGACGTGGAAATGATCATTGAGGAGATGGCATCTCAAGGGAAGGAACCCACCTTCTGCATGGGCGATGATGTTCCACTCGCCGTCCTGTCGGACAAGCCACGGTTGCTGTATGACTATTTCAAGCAGCGTTTCGCCCAAGTCACGAATCCGCCGATCGATCCCCTGAGGGAAAGCCTGGTCATGTCTCTTTCCACCCAACTCGGCGAACGGGGCAACCTGCTGGATGTGAAGCCAGACTATGCTCATCTATTAAAGCTAGAATCTCCTGTGCTGAATGATGTCGAGCTAGATCACATTCGGCAATCCGGCTTCGAGACGGCTAGCTTGTCTACGCTATTCAAAATCGCAGATGGACCTGACGGCTTGCAGTATGCAGTAAATACGCTGTGTCAACAGGCAACAGCCGCCGTGCGAGAAGGTAAGAAAATTCTAATTCTGAGTGATCGCCTCAGCCGAACCGGAGAACCCACGCCGCTCAGCCAGGATTACAGTTACATTCCGCCGATGCTGGCGGTTGGAGCCGTCCATCATCACTTGATTCGTCAAGGCTTACGGATGAAAGCGTCGATCGTCATTGATACGGCACAATGCTGGAATACGCATCATTTTGCTTGTCTGATCGGGTATGGAGCCAGTGCCGTTTGTCCTTACCTGGCATGGGAAACCGTCCGCCAGTGGTGGTCTGACTCCAAGACTCAAAAATTGATGGAATCTAGCAAAATCAACCCGATCAGCCTGTCTGGAGCGCAGCATAACTTGCGGAAGGCGATCGAATCCGGCTTATTGAAGATTTTGTCCAAAATGGGCATTTCGCTGCTGTCTAGCTATCAGGCGGCACAAATTTTTGAGGCGATCGGCATTGGAGCCGATTTGCTGAATTTGGGTTTTACAGGAACGGCATCTCGCGTGGGCGGCATCAGTGTGAACGATTTGGCACATGAAGTGATGGCATTCCATAGCCGCGCTTTCCCTGAACTGGCAGGCAAGAAGCTGGAAAACGTTGGCTTCTTCAATTACAAGCCAGGGGGCGAATATCACATGAACAGCCCCGAAATGGCGAAATATCTTCATAAAGCGGTTGCCGATAAGAGCTACGACCACTACGAACTCTACAAAAAGTATATGCAGGAGCGGAAGCTCACAGCATTGCGTGACCTGCTCGACTTCAAGAGCGATCGTCCTTCTATCCCGATTGAGGAAGTTGAATCTATTGAAGAGATTGTCAAACGCTTCTGCACGGGGGCGATGTCTCTCGGATCGTTATCACGAGAGGCCCATGAAACGTTGGCGATCGCCATGAACCGGATCGGCGGCAAATCGAACTCCGGTGAAGGTGGCGAAGATCCGATGCGCTTCAAGATCCTCAATGACGTAGATGAAGGCGGGCGATCGGCTCTCTTCCCGCACCTAAAAGGACTCCACAACGGAGATACAGCAAGTTCGGCAATTAAACAGGTCGCATCGGGTCGGTTTGGCGTCACGCCAGAGTACTTGATGAGCGGCAGGCAGCTTGAGATCAAGATTGCTCAAGGGGCGAAGCCCGGTGAAGGCGGACAACTTCCTGGCAAAAAAGTCAGCCCTTACATCGCGATGCTGCGTCGCTCAAAGCCTGGTGTCACGCTGATCTCACCGCCACCGCACCATGACATCTACTCGATCGAAGACCTGTCTCAGTTGATTTTTGATTTACACCAGATCAACCCAACGGCAAAAGTATCTGTGAAGCTGGTCGCAGAAGTGGGAATTGGCACGATCGCTGCTGGTGTCGCGAAAGCGAATGCAGACATCATCCAAATCTCCGGTCACGATGGCGGAACAGGGGCATCGCCGCTCAGTTCGATCAAACATGCGGGGGTTCCTTGGGAATTGGGCGTAACGGAAGTGCATCGGGTGTTGATGCAGAACAAATTGCGCGATCGAGTTCTCCTGCGTGCTGATGGCGGCATGAAGACCGGATGGGATGTGATCATGGCAGCCCTGATGGGAGCCGAAGAGTATGGGTTTGGTTCTGTTTCGATGATTGCGGAAGGTTGCATCATGGCGCGGATCTGTCACACGAATAACTGTCCGGTGGGTGTCACAACTCAGCAAGAACGCCTGCGCCGACGCTTCACTGGAACGCCAGAACACGTCGTCAACTTTTTCTACTTTGTGGCGGAGGAAGTTCGATCGCTCTTAGCACGTCTCGGCTATCGATCGCTCAAAGATATCATCGGTCGCTCTGACTTGCTGAAAGTCCAAGAAGGCATCCAAATTCCCAAAACCCGATCGCTGAACCTGGATTGCTTGATTAACTTGCCTGACACCCGCGAAGATCGGAGCTGGTTGGAACATGAAGACGTTCACAGCAACGGCTATGTCTTGGATGATGAAATCTTAGCGGACGCAGAGATTCAAGCGACTATTCGAGATCAGGGTATGGTTCGCAAAACTTATAGTGTGGTTAACACCGATCGCTCAGTTGGGGCAAGAGTATCGGGAGCGATCGCCAAACAATATGGCGACACGGGCTTCAGTGGACAAGTCACCCTCAACTTTTACGGTGCAGTTGGGCAAAGCTTCGGCGCATTTAACCTTCCCGGCATGATCCTGAATCTGGAAGGGGAAGCCAATGATTATGTCGGCAAAGGAATGCATGGCGGTGAGATTATTATCAAGCCCCTCTCTAGTGCAAACTACGACCCCTCAGAAAATGTGATCGTCGGCAACACCTGCCTCTATGGAGCCACAGGCGGTATCCTCTTTGCCAATGGTCAAGCTGGAGAGCGGTTCGCCGTTCGCAACTCCAAAGCCGAAGCCGTCATTGAGGGGACGGGCGATCACTGCTGCGAGTATATGACCGGTGGGATTGTCGTCATTCTGGGTCGATCGGGTCGCAACGTCGGTGCAGGCATGACCGGCGGTTTAGCCTACTTCCTCGACGAAGACGGCAGCTTCCCCACCAAAGTCAACCCTGAAATCGTCAACGTCCAGCGTGTTGTTGCCCCAACAGGTGAACAGCAATTGAAAGAGTTGATTGAGGCACACTTCGATCGTACTCACAGCCCGAAAGCCAAGCAGATTCTCGATCGCTGGTCTGATTATCTGCCCAAGTTCTGGCAAGTCGTCCCGCCATCGGAGGCAGATAGCCCAGAAGCGAATCCCAATGCGGTTGAAGAAAAGGTGTTGACTCCGGCTCAGTAAAGGGAAAGGGGAAAGGGGGAAGTTCTTGCATTGCCCCCTAAATCCCCAATTCTGGGAGACTTTGAGGCTGGATTTCCCAAAATTTAGGAGGCTGAGAGGAGTCGGGAGAATTAATCAGATGTCTCTACAACTCAACAGACTTTGCAAAGTAGTTTTCAACAATCTTATTCATTTCTGTCATGAATCGCTGAGTCGAAAACAAGTGTCTTTGTTCTGCGAGTGAGTTCATCAGTTTTGCTTGTCTGTCAGAATGACTCAAAACATTGACAATCTTTTCGATCGCATCCTTTTCATTATCAAAAAATAAATCTTGATTATGAACTCCAACAATTTCAACTTGTCCACCTTGGCTTCTCACAAATGGAATGACTCCTGCTTTCACCATTTCTGCAATTGAAATACCAAAGGGTTCTTGCTTAAAGTGAATTCCATACTTACACTTCAAAACTACTTTCACATAGTCTTCATACGTCAAATTCTCATATAGCCGAACCCATGCAGCATTTTCTCGCGCTAATTTTTTGAGAAAGTTCTGATACTTCCAGGCATAAGCACCACCGCCACCACCTGTCATATATAGCTTAATATCAAACCCTCTTTCACGCACTTGCTTCAAGATTTGAATCACTTTGTGAGGCTGTTTGGCTTCTGTTAATCTGCCACTGCAAATGAAAGCATCTTCCTTGTCATTCCAAGGAATTTCTTTAACATCTAGCACAACTGGCGGATAAAGAAGAGTGGAATCACTCCCATAGGCTTTGCTGACATACTCTGCAACGGTGTAAGAATTTGTGATTGAAATGTTATCTTTCAGCCGCTCTACTGAAAAATCAGAAATCCTTTCGTAAAAAGGATTTCCTTCAAGAACTTTGATCCAGTGAATATACTGCATTCCCTGTTTGCCAAAATCAACTGCGTTATAAGCAGAGATTAGGAGATCATAGTGATGACTTTTTGATTTAAGATAGCGGAGCAGGAGATGAAAAAAGAACATTCTAATTGGTTTACTATTTGCCACCAAGCTATTAGCCAAAGGACTAAAATACTGTGAAAAAAATGACTTGACTTGAACTACATTGCTAGATAACGATGTTCCATACATTAAATTCAGTTTCTCGAAATCAACGGCTGAAATCGTAAATAGAGTTAAATCATATTTTTGTTTTAATGCTTCCATCATCCACAATCCAACTGCTTCAGCACCTCCTCCTAAAAAGGCAGGATAATATACTGCAATTTTCTGCTTTTCTGAAGTTTTCATACGTTCTATGCCTTCTGTAATGCTAGTTATAAAGTGCCCCAAAACTGGTTCTATCTACCAAGTCTCAAATCCACCTATTTACTCATCTACTCATCCACTCATATACCCCACAAAATAGTTTAGATTACCTAATCATTCGATAGGTGTCCTCAAGCTGTTTTACAGTTTTGAACAACTCGATCGCTGAGCGATAGGCTTCTTCAGCTAATTCATTTTGCTCCTCCGATGTTGTGTTGATTCGATCGGTTAATAAACCGAGAGAACCTAGCATTGAGTTGAGATGAGAGCGAAATTCATAAGAGGCTTGTGTTAGCAATTGTTTCTGATCTTTGGTAATGATGTTTTCCTTTTGAAAGGATTCGGCAAATTGCATTTCGTACAGGCGACTGTAGTGACCATTCTTTTTCAAGAGTTCTCCGTGTGTACCCAGTTCAACAACTTGCCCTCGATCGAGTACAGCAATTTGATCGGCTTTTTGCACCGTTGATAAACGGTGAGCAATCACTAGGGTTGTTCGTTCTTGGCTCAATTCATCCAATGCCTGCTGCACTAATCTTTCTGAAACAGTGTCTAATGCACTAGTTGCTTCATCCAAAATCAAGATTTCTGGATCGCGTAGTAAAGCACGCGCAATCGCAATTCGCTGGCGTTGTCCACCCGATAACATGACACCCCGATCGCCAATCATGGTGTTTAATCCTTCTGGTAGGCGATCGATAAACTCATAAGCGTTTGCTCGTTTAATGGCGTCAATGATTTCTGCTTCGGTAATATTAGGACAACCATAGGCAATGTTATTTCGGATAGAGGTGTTAAATAAAAATGTGTCTTGACTGACGATTCCCATTGCTCGTCGAAGAGACTTCAGATCGAAATCGCGTAAATCAATTCCATCAATTTTGATGCAGCCTGTTGTTGGTTCATAAAATCGCGGCAGTAAATCGACCAATGTAGTTTTACCTGCACCTGATGAGCCAACGAGTGCTAATGTTGCCCCTTTAGGAATAGACAAATTAATATTTTTTAATACTAAATTGGAACTTTCAGGGTAAGCGAAAGATAGATTTTCAAAAGAAACTTTTTGCTGTAGATGAACGTAAGGAGTCGTACCCGTAACAGTGAACGATTTGTTATCTCGGCGCAGCAGATCTTCTACGATTTCTACGGAAGCGGCTGAGCGTGCTAAATTTTCTCGCAATCCATTTAATTGAGAAACGAATGGCAGTAATCGAAACAGTAAAACGAGGTAGGTGAGTAATACGGCTGAAAGGGACTCAATTTCGTTTGCAAACAGAAGCCGACCAAGTATAACCAAAAGAAATAGAACGATGATGCTAATGATTTCGCTGATCGGTTGAATTGCTAAAGATGCTACGCGGGAACGAAATTCAATACGTTCGCGATCGCGAATTAAGCCCTTGAGATGAATATACTCTTTCTGTTCGTTGCTAGTTGCTTTGACCAGGCGAATTCCAGCAAAAATTTCGATCAAGCGACCTGAATATTCTTGGTTGATATTGGTGATTAACTTGCCAAATCGTTTAGCTTGAGCAACTAAATGTTGGCTAACTAGTGGAGCAACAGGTAATAAAACGGTTGTAACTACGGTTAATTGCCAGGAGATAGAAAGGAGTAAGCCAACGAACACTAGAATAGTGATGGCAGTGATTATTAGATTAATTACTGTACTAATGGCTACGGTAGCTCGATTCATTTCTCCGCCTAAGCGGTTCATTAAATCCCCAGCCTTGGCTCTTGTGAAAAAATCGAGATCTACATCAAGTAATAACTGTAATCCTTCTTCCTGGAGATCGCAGGTTAAAGCTCGACTCAAAGCATTTGAGGCTATGTTACTGGCATAAACGGCAAGACTTTTTAAGGTGATGACGCAAATAATGACTCCTGCCATTGCAAACAGTTTGTGATGGTCTGGCAGCCCATCAAAGGGAGACAGCAATTTTTGAATAATTGGTGGACCCGACTTTAGGATTGCCTGTTGTCCCAAAAGGCTCATCACTACTGGAACAATTAGAGTTGTGCTGACACCATTGAACAATGCTCCTGAAAAGCCTAATAGAATATTTAGCAGAATCCGAAATGGATACCGGAGGGCCAGGTTTAGAAGTAGCTTGTTGGAAGACATGCAGAGTTGCTTGCTGAACAAGTCGCGAGAGGATTCCAACTGTAGAGTTCCCTGGAGACGCGAAAATGCAACAACCTGGTGTATTCGCAGCTATTTGTCAGCCAAGCGCCTTTTTTATATGAGTCTCGTTAGGTGCAAAAGCATGATTATCGCCCAGTTGGATGAAGTATCTGTTTAGCATCGGTCATACACTGAAAATGTTATCAAAAAAATACTTTGCGATCGGCAACTGCATCGCTCGTGACCCCTTCTCCGCTACGTAACAGTAGGGGGTTCAAACTTCTAGATCACATCAGAGCTAAGATAAACCATCAACACACTATCTAGCTGAAGTCTTCTGAAGCGGGTCAACCGAGGTGCGGTGAGAACGCCCTTAACCTTGTGGAGGAGGATACTGATGAATATTCGATGGCAACGGTATAAAGAGTTAGAATTGCTCCCTGACTCAACTTCTGTACCAAAAGCCCATTGGCTTGCTTTTCCCCTTGCTATGGCTTGGCGAACTCTGCTGAGTGCATTGGCATGGGAACATTTTTATGAGAAACGAATTGATTATCTGGAGCGGTGTTGGGCACTGGATAATTCAGAATTATCTGAATCTAACACTGATCATACAAATACATTACAAAAGCTCTGGATGCTAATGGATTAAAAATGATATCCAATTTGTATTTAGAACTTGTTTGAAAAGGTTCTTAGCAATCTAAAGAATAGATATATAGATTGCTGATGGGCACATCGTTGCTCAGTTTAACACCATTGCTTCTCCTTAACTCGCATTTTTGTACTTTCAAATACAAAAGCTGAGACGTTTCAGGTTTACGTTTATGTAAACGCATAATCTTTTGTACAAAAAATTTCTAATCACAGTTTTCTCATTTGAAAGACATGAATTTGGTACTCGGCGAATTCAGATGAGTAATTCTGGGTTGAAGATCGAGATGGAGGATGTAGAGCCGTATGGTACAGAAAGAGCGGGGTGTTACCCAGTCTGATCAGGGAAATGAGCTTGATTCAGAGGCAATACTAGAAGAAGTGCAAGAAGCGACTGACTTGCAGATTCAAACTGGAGAACTGATTTATGGCTTGATGGATAAGCCCCCTCTCTTTGAATCAATTTTTGTTGCATTTCAGCATGTTTTAGCGGCTTTTGTTGGCATCATTACGCCGCCCCTGCTTATTTGCACAAATTTAGGATTGGATGCGGCAAACACTAGCTACATCATCAGTATGTCGCTGTTTGCGTCTGGTGTTTGTACGTTTATTCAATGTAAAACATTCGGTCCAGTTGGTTCAGGTTTGTTGAGTCTGCAAGGAACAAGCTTTGCCTTCTTGGGTTCCATTTTGGGGGTAGGAGCTACAGCCCTGCAAGCGGGACGATCGCCTGAACAAGCCCTTGCCCTGATTTTTGGGGTTTGTTTCTTCGGGGCATTTGTTAACGTCATCCTGAGCCGTTTCTTGCATCTGTTGAACAAGATTGTCACGCCCATTGTGACGGGTACGCTGGTGATGCTGATTGGTCTCAGTTTGATTAAAACTGGAGTCGAGAGTATGGCGGGAGGGCCGGCGGCTAAAGCGAATGGAACCTTTGCGAATACGCAAAATTTGGCGTTGGCAGGCGTGGTATTTCTGATTGTCATTCTTCTCACGCTCTCGAAAAACCAGTATATCCGCATGGGTGCGATCGCGATTGGCTTGTTCGTGGGCTACGTTGCCGCCAGTGTCATGGGATTGGTCAACTTCAGTACGTTAAGCACATTGCCTGTTGTCAGTCTTCCGGTTCCGTTCCGATATGGCATGAGCTTTGAATTGAGTGCGCTGTTGCCGTTCTTGATCCTTTTTCCGCTCACGGCAATTGAATCGGTGGGCGATTTGACTGCCACTTCTGCGGTCACAAAAGAGCCAATTCAGGGGCCAGTTTACTTCCGTCGCATTAAAGCGGGAGTGTTGGCAGATGGACTTAATTCGTCGCTAGCCGCATTGTTGAACACGTTTCCTGTGACGACTTTCAGCCAGAATACGGGCGTGATTCAGATGACGGGGGTTGGCAGTCGCTATGTGGGCTTCTTCGTCTCAGGTATCCTGGTGCTACTGGGCTTACTGCCGATCGTGGGCGGCTTTTTTCAGGCGATCCCTCAACCTGTTCTAGGTGCTGCAACATCAATCATGTTTGGCTCTATTGCTGTGGCAGGGCTAAAGATTGTTGCCTCTGAACACCTCGATCGCCGTAGCACGATCATCGTCGCCGTTTCTCTGGCAATGGGTCTGGGTGTCGTGTTTGTTCCTGAACTGTTTAATGACAAACCTGCCATCATCAAAAATATTTTGCCTCCAGTACATCAACGGGTGGTTTGACCGCAATTCTGTTGAGTTGGCTGCTGCCACATAACCTGGGATCGCCATCGGAAGCTACCGCTGAAGGTGAAGCTTAGGAACAAGGATTGAACAGTCTCCAGTGTTTAGGGAGAGGGCATAGTACTGGTTGACTGACAAAACTCGATCGGCCCTCACCCCAAACCCCTCTCTCTCGCTCTGGGAGAGGGGCTTTGAATCTCGACTCCGGCTCTGACTTTCCTTCTCCCCATGTGAGAGACTACCGTGTACACACAAGTGGTTGAATCTAACCCAACTCCTGCCGAACCGCCCCCTAGCCCCCAATTCTGGGGGAACCGAACCACTCAAAGTCCCCCAGAATTGGGAGATTTAGGGGGCTAAACACCGTTCAATCTCAACCCGATCGACTGGTGTGTACACCGTAGCCCAAGAAGGGAGAAGGGGAGCCAGAAGCCGATTTTTGGGGCTAGGTTCCCCCTCTCCCGCTGCTGGGAGAGGGGGCTAGGGGGTGAGGGCAAACCGTTGGCGCTAATGTTGATAACTTGTGTACACACAGTAGATGTGAGAGAAGGGGTTAGGGATGAGGGGGAAAAGATTTATCAATCAGTTAAGCAGGGAAAAATGTGCGACTCCTGCGTATTCGACATCCCCTCATAAACGATCGCAAACCGATCGTTTGGCTGTAATCGTTGAATAGTTTTGAGATAGGCTTCCGCATCATTGCGACGACGAAAGCGATCGAGGGCTTGTCGTTGCAAATTAGACAAAAGGCGGTAGACCACCCAAGGACTCAATTGCTCCTGGTAGTTCATAATAGTGAGTTGAAGTAAATAAACGCTGACGAAATATTCAGTAAAGGCAGACCGCACCGGCTAAGGGTTTTTATGAGGTCTGCCCATCCGCGTGATATATCACTAGAAATCATTTTCTAGAAATCTAGTTTCTATGTCAATAGATTTCTGGAAATTAAATTCCAATATGAAACGAAGTGAGACAAATAAAGAGTTCGAGTCTGAATTAAAGAAACTCAGGGAGCAAGCAGGATTGTCACAAGAGGCACTTGCTAGACTCATTGGAGTGACTTCTAAGACAGTCAGCAATTGGGAACGAGGCATCAGCCCTGCAACGATGACTGTTCCTCAAATCAAGGCATTATGCCAAGCGTTGGGCGTGACGTTGGATGAGTTGCCGGATCACTTTGGTCCTGTGAAAACCGAGTAACGTAAGTAGGGGTATGGTATGCCATGTCCGAAAAATCATTCATTTAGGAATTGGACGGCTTTGCAGACCGATCGAGAAAACCCGACGCAAGTAACCGTAGAGATACGCCGCTAACCAATAGCAAAGCTCCGCCGATCGGGTAAGCAGACCAACGGCTATCCTGTTTTAAGTTGAGAGATTGGCTTCCTGGATCTCGCACAAAATCATTGATTTGATTAGCGTTTTGCAAAGAGCCAGAACCACCCGGAAAATAAAATCGCTCATCCGAGGTCAGCAAGACAAGCTGACGCGATCGTCTGCCTCCGCGAACCTCCGCTCCCTTTAATTGCTCAACCGGGAAAGTGGTCACTTCTTCTCCGAACAACCCAGACATCACTAATTTGCATTCTCCTGAATCCGGTTGAGAACGATCGCATTCCAATGATGCCAATTGAGGTTTAAACAAAAACATGCCGCCCCAAGCAATACAGAATCCCCCTAAAAGGATCAACCATAGTATGGAGAACCCATAGCTCGGCTTTGATTTTCCGGTCCCCTTCTCAAAGTTTCCCATGAAGGTCTCCTATGAGGCACATTGCATCGTCAAAACCCAGTACTTGCGGTGGTCGCCCTCGTATTACCGGAAGCCGGTTTTCAGTGCAGCAAGCCGCCGCACTATAGAACCCATTTGAGATCTCAGGAAACGGCTGAAAGTCGCTTCAGCATTAGCCTGACGAAGCAAAGATCGATTTGGGTCTTGGCATGGGATAAGGTGCGCTCAAAGTTCTTCACCAAACTTTTGC
>JAAUSF010000213.1 GCA_012033255.1 Cyanobacteria bacterium RU_5_0 | reverse complement strand
GAAGTCCTGGCTTGTGGAGATAACCGTGTAAAAGCGACAAGCTAACAATTCTGGTGCAGCGGACGGACGAACATGCCGTGTGAGTTCCAAAGGCTCCTACCGCCGCTGACCAGAACCGTTATGCCGCTTAGGTTACTGGTTGAAGTAGCGTGGGGGGTTATTGGTCAGAGTTCTGTCTGTAGTCTGTAGAAGAATTTTTGGTGAGACAACAAACATCCAAGCCCAATACTCCAGAAATAAGTTGTGAGACAGCAATTGGGATTTATTTGTAGGTAATCAAGTATGCCAGCTCAGAATTCGGAGATTGTCTTAGCTTTGTTAGTAGAACATATGAATGAGCTGAGGCATGTTGAAGAGCATAGGCAGTGGATTATCAACTTGATAGTCGTCGTTGCATCAGGAGCCACTGCCATAGGTAGTAGCGTTGGTTTTAGTGTTGCGTCAATTCCAATATCAATTTTGGTGATTTCGCTGGGTTTATTTGGCATTTTTGCTACTTTGAAGCTGTATGAACGTCAGCTTTGGTATCAGAGCAGGCTCAAAATGTTGGTTGAGCAACTCGATAATTTCCAAGACGGTCTTGACATTAGACAACTATACGAGAAACACGAAACGCAGCATAAACAACGAAATAAGAGTCGTTCATGGGATGAATCAGTTAGGATAAAGTTCTCGTCAATCAGAATGCATGTGCTTTGGGTTACTTTCAATTTTTTTGTATGCCTGCTAGGTATTGCAATGCTTGTAGTGTCCATACTTAAGTAGTGCAATCGCTCCATCGTAGGATGAGGCAAGCAACGCAAAATCCAATGCTATTCTGGAGATACGGTGCGATTGCAGATCTGAGAAGCGATCGCTCTGCAACAATCGTTCATCAAACTTAGACTTTCTCAATAATCAGATTGATGTGCCAGTTGTACAATCGCCTCCATGTATGACGACACTTGCCGCTTCCTTGCCGAACACTTTTCTGCCGACTTCGCCAGTTGGCTGCTGGGGAAACCTGTTACCCTGACAGAACTCCAACCCTCCGAACTCTCCCTTGACCCGATTCGAGCCGATGCCCTGATTTTACTGGAGTCGGACGAATCCGTTTTACATATCGAGTTTCAAACGCTCCCTAAGAACACCGTTCCATTTCGCGTTTTGGACTACCGGGTGCGAATGTACCGCAAAGACCCAACCAAGCCAATGCGGCAAGTCGTGATTTATCTGAAGCAGACTGGATCAGAATTGGTTTATCAAACGAGCTTTACGATGGAACGCACGCGCCATGAGTTTGATGTCATTCGGCTGTGGGAGCAGCCTGCATCACTCTTCCTGCAATATCCTGGGCTGATTCCCTTTGCTGTTCTAGGTCAAAGTGCAGATGCAGAGGAGACATTACGCCAAGCGGCTCAAAGGGTGGATCAGATTGCCGATCCTCAAACGCAAGCGAATCTGATGGCAGCATCAGGGATTCTAGCGGGGCTAAAATTAGAAGAAGAGATCATTTATCGCATATTACGGAGGGACATCATGCAAGAATCCACTGTTTATCGTTCAATCCAGAGAGAGGCTCAGGAAGAGAATACGAGGGAGATCGCTATCAATCTCTTGCGTAGAGGAGTAGCGATCGATATCATTGCTCCTTCCACAGGCTTATCAATCGAAGAAGTCCAACAACTTCAGCAACAACTCAACGGCTCCGCACAAAGCTAAAGTCGATCGATGTACGCAGAGTTGATCGTAAAAAAACGGCATAACAATCCCAATGCAGCGGACGAGCAAAGTCTTCGCGCTTCCTTTACAGCTTTCTCGTCGCCGCTGATTGGGAACGTTAGCTTTCCCGTCCCAGCGGTGGCGTAGCGATCGGGAACTTTCTCCCCGAAAGGTTCCGGTTCAGTTCAAGTGTCTGTGGGAGTGCGATCGCCCCCCAATGAAAGGTTGGGTTCTCTCAGGTTTTCTTCATCATCCACAGTCCCAGAGCATGGTTTCTGAGAGGGAAAGGTGTGGTTTTTGCAGGGTGTCGGTTGGAGTGAGAGGGCAGGAGAGGTGTCAGGGGGCGATCGCGCAGAAGTCCTGGCTTGTGGAGATAACCGTGTAAAAGCGACAAGCTAACAATTCTGGTGCAGCGGACGGACGAACATGCCGTGTGAGTTCCAAAGGCTCCTACCGCCGCTGACCAGAACCGTTAGCTGGCTCCGCACAAAGGTCTTGCACTCGTCCTTAAAGGTTATCGGTGAGTCCGAAAGCGCCTAGGAGATTGTCTGTTGTGGCAGTGGTTGGAGAGGGTTTGTGGGGTGTGAAAGTGCCTAGGAGGCAATCGGTGGGGCAGGTAGCCAGAGGCGATCGGTGGGGGTGAGAGGGGAAGTGGAGGGGGCTGTAGGGGGCGTGAGCCAGCTAACAACCTTGGTGCAGCGGATTGACGAGCGATCGGGGCTGCGTTGCAAGTCCACTGCAACCGCTGACCAGGACCGTTAGCTGGCTTAGGTTGGTGGAGGGGACACTGAATCGCTCGACGGGGGAGAGTATGCCCGCTGATTTGAGCCGTTAGCTGGCTTAGGTTGGTGGTGAGGGTTTAACCAAAAGATTAGTGTTGAGAGCCAGATTTAGCAGCATATCTGCTAAATCTTAAGCGTCAACTGTTTCCATGTAGCTAGCAATGTTAGCATTCTGGTAACCTAGCTCCTTTCATACGCTAATGGAATTTTTTGTAACCATTGCGGCTGTAATCGCTGGCATCGTGGCTTTTGTTGCCAGCATGGTTCAAATCGTCGATTTTTGGCAGAAACGCCGGGAGAACCGTCAACTCAAGACTCATCCAGTTTCCCAACCCGCATCACGACTCCGATCTCGTGGTCTGCACCCATCACAGGCTCAATTGCCCCGGCAAGACTGGGGAGAGGCGATCGCAGCCCCAACGTTTTATGGACGCGACACAGAACTTGAGCAACTGTGTACCTGGATTGTGGATGACTACTGCCGTCTGGTTGTCATTCTGGGCATTGGTGGAGTGGGTAAAACAACCCTCTCGATTAAACTAGGGCAGCAAATCCAGGATCAGTTTGAGGTGGTGATCTGGCGTAGTTTGCGAGAAGCTCCGCCTCTACACATTCTGCTTCCAGAGGTGCTGAGAGCCATCGCCAACGATCCCGATTTTCAGCCCCAGGAGGGTTGGAACGCCCAAATTGCCGAATTGCTGGATTACTTGAATCAGATGCGTTGCCTGCTGATTTTGGATAATGGTGAGTCCATCATGCGGGGGGGTGAGCAGGCAGGGGAGTTTCGAGATGGCTACGAGGAGTATGGTGAACTGTTTCGGCGAGTGGGCGGCAGCTCTCACAAAAGCTGTTTAGTGCTGACCAGCCGCGAAAATCCGAAAAAAATTGCCGAAGCGACTAGAGACAATCCTCTGGTGCGCTGTTTGCCTCTCGTGGGATTAACGGTGACAGCGGCAGAAGCATTGTTTCACGATCGCCACTTGCGCGGCACCGATGAACAACAGCGATCGCTGATTGCCTTCTACCAAGGAAACCCACTAGCCCTCAAAATTGTCTCCACTACCATTCAAGATTTGTTTGACGGCGACATTGCCCAATTTTTAGCCAATAACCCCGGTGTATTTGGGGATATTCGCGATTTGTTGACGCAGCAGTGCGATCGCTTATCGAAATTGGAGCGATCGGTCATGGTCTGGTTGGCTGTTCATCGGGAACCTGTGACTGTAGGGGCCTTACAGACATGGGTAGGCAATGCTCCGATGGATCTGCTACGCGAACGCCCCAATCTATTGGAAGCCTTGCAATCTTTAGTGCGGCGATCGCTGATTGAGAGAACCGCCACGCAATTCACATTGCAGCCCGTGATCATGGAATATTTCACGGAGCAATTGATTCAGCAGGTGAGTACAGAACTGATTGCCGAGGCTACATTGGATGGTGCAGCTCAACAAGCATTACACCGCTTTCCATTGATACAGGCGATCGCGCAAGACTATGTGCGAGACGCGCAAGAGCGGTTGATTCTCGATCCAATTGTTCGGCGGCTGCTTAACCAGTGGGGCAATTCAAAAACGATTGCCGAGCAATTGAGGCAAAATCTAAGTGCGCTTCAGCGATCGCCGCAATCCGCCAGCTATGCGGCTGGAAATCTTGTGAACCTGCTGCGTTATCTGCAAGCAGATTTGACGGGAATGGATTGTTCTAACCTGACCATCTGGCAAGCCTATCTGCAAGGGACAATACTACAGCGCACCAATTTTACGAATGCAGATTTAACCCATTGTGTCTTTAATGAGGCATTCGATCGCGTTAAAACCGTCGCATTCAGTCCCGATGGCACTCTGTTAGCAACGGGTGATTCTAGAGGTAACATTCTCCTATGGCGACTAGCTGATTATCAGCGCATTGCAACCTTTTCAGGACAGGACGATGTCATTGCGATCGCGTTTAGCCCCAATGGGCAACTGCTAGCGACTGGCAGTAACGATCGAACTGTGAGACTCTGGGACATTCGTTCTGGTCAATGCTTGAAAACCCTAATGCACACCAGAGAAGTGACCAGCGTAGCCTTCAATCCAGATGGCAATTATCTCGCCATTGGTGACAATGACTTTATGGTGCGGCTCTGGCAAGTTGAAACGGGGCAATGTCTCAAAATCTTGCAGGCACATACCTTTGTTAGCGCAGTTGCTTTCAGTGTTGACGGCAAGATCCTTGCCAGTGGTGCAGGCAAAACCATCCAACTCTGGCAAGTTGAGACAGAACAACTTCTGAGAACGCTGAACGGGCACAATGATGTCACCTCGATTGTGTTCAGTCCAGACGGGCAAATGCTGGCTAGTGGGGGTAGTGGGGATAAAACGGTCAACTTGTGGGATGTCAAGACAGGAGAATGCCTTAAAGTCATGCAAGGACATCACGACTGGGTTCTTTCGGTCGCGTTTAGCCCGGATGGAGAACTACTTGCCAGTGGCAGTTCTGACAAAACGGTAAAACTTTGGCAAGTGAAGACAGGGCAATGCCTGGAAACCTTGCGAGGACATCGACATTGGGTTAACTCAGTTGCATTTCATCCGAGAGGCGAAACGATCGCGTCTGGCTGTGAAGGCGAAGAAATTAAACTTTGGTCTGTTAAAACTCGGCAGTGCCTCAAGACATTGACAGGCTACCAAAGTTCAGTGACCTCAGTGGTCATCAGCCCTGATGATCAACTTCTCATAGCCAGCTACGGCGATGCCAGGGTAAGGCTTTGGTCACTTTCCACTGGGCAATGTCTCAACGTTTTGCAAGGTCACACAGATTGGGTGTTTAGAGTTGCGATCAGTCCTGATGGGCAAACGATCGCCAGTGGTAGTCGTGATAAAACGATTCGCCTCTGGAGCACAACGACAGGGGAATGTTTCAAGATTTTGCGTGGACACACTACCGGAGTTGTATCCCTTGCCTTCAGTCCGGATGGTCGATGGCTAGCTAGCGGCGATACGGACGCTCATACTGTAAAACTCTGGGATCTAAAAACAGGCGGATGTCTCAAAACTTTCGAGGGACAGTTCACTTGGGTAGATATATTAGCTTTCAGCCCCAATGGACAAACGCTGGCGATCGGACTCGATCACTTCATCATGCTTTGGGATGTGAACAGTGAGCAAAGTCCTAGAAAACTGGATAGACAGAGGAACTGGGTGAGTGATGTAGCTTTTAACCCCGATGGAAAATTGCTTGTCAGTTGTAGTGATCATGATATTCAAATTTGGGATACAAAAACGGGGCAACTTCTCAAAACGATTTCAGAAGCTCACGCGGGCTGGGTTTGTGAGATAGATTTTAATACTAATGGTCAAATGCTAGTGAGTGGCAGCACAGATGGAACGATTCGCTTCTGGGCACTTGAAACGGGTGAATGCGTCAAAGTGTTGCAGCATAATAGTTCTGTCGAAGTGATTGCACTCAGCCCCAGCGATCGCATTCTTGTCAGTGGTAGTCATGATGGAACGATCAAAATTTGGGATGCGGAGTCAGGGGAGTGTTTGAGAACACTGAGAGCAGAACGCCCTTATGAAGGGATGAATATCACTGGAGCAACCGGATTAACTACTGCCCAAAAACAGGCACTTAAGGCACTGGGGGCGATCGAAAATTGAATCGTTATAACTTGACACGATAGAATCTAGCCAGATGCTTCTAACCTTTAGTGAATTACCTGAAATGCCTGCAAAAGATGTGTTTCATGAGCTTGTTAGGACTGCCCTGGAGAACGAGGGGTGGTCAATTACTCATGATCCCTACCATATCGATTTGGGCTTTGTTGATTTTTATATCGATTTAGGTGCAGAGCGATTGATTGCAGCAACAAAAGATGATGATAAAATTGCTGTAGAGATCAAGACTTTCTTAGCCGCTTCAACGATTTCAGAATTCCATACTGCGATCGGACAATTTATTAATTATCGCATCGCCTTAGAAGAAGAGGATGCAGATAGACGATTATATTTGGCGGTTCCATCAGATATTTATAAGCGATTTTTTAAGTATCCATTTATTCAAACTGTAATTCGCCGCAACCAAATTCCTTTATTGGTGTATGACACAGAAAAACAGGAGATTGCCCAATGGATAAGTTGAACTTGTATCGTCAATTAATTCAGGAATCACTAACAGAGAGAGCAAAATTGCGCTCTCCCAACGATCCAATCAAAAGTCAAACGATTTTTGATCGAGAGGGTGATCACTATCAACTTATTAATCTAGGATGGAAGGATAGTAGTACCCGAATCTATGGCTGTGCTTTACATATCGATATCATCAATGGCAAAATTTGGGTGCAACATGATGGCACTGAAGATGCAATTGCAGATCAATTAGCAGATAAGGGAGTGCCGAAACAAGACATCGTGTTGGCATATCAGGCACCTCATGTGCGTCAGTACACAGAGTTTGCTGTAAGTTGACGCAACAGTCAGCAGTGTAAAATAAGCTTGAAGAACGACTTGGACTTCCGCCCTATGAGCAAGAAAAACATCCTTTGGATTGTGTGTTTCTTCAAGCGGGTGAGCCGTCTAACAACCCGGCTGGAGCGGACTGACGGGAGATCTTAGCAGTATTGCAAAAGTTGTTTGCAGCCGCTCAGCCGGAACGTTAGCTGGCTCCGCATCAAGGTCTTGCACTCGTGATTGCAGGCGATCGGCTTTCTCCGAAACGTCCATCGCGCGATCGGAGGAGGCAGGAGGTGGAAGCGATCGGCTGGTTGCCGCAGTCCGTGCA
>JAAUSF010000060.1 GCA_012033255.1 Cyanobacteria bacterium RU_5_0 | reverse complement strand
GGGGATGGGGGGATGGGGGGATGGGGGGATGAGGAGTTTTGAGTGTGGAGTGTGGAATCTGAAGGCTTGAAATTGCCTATCTCCTCATCTCCCCTATCTCCCCCATCACCCTATCACCCCATTACCATGCCGCTTCTGGTGCCAGTTCCAAGCGTGAGCCATAATTTGGGACAGGTCAGAGTATTGCGGATGCCAGTGCAAGATAGTTCTGGCTCGATCGCCGCTTCCCACTAAAGCAGGTGGATCTCCGGGACGACGATCGCACTCGACGACTTTAATCTCTCGTTCTGTCACCTGCTTAGCGACTTCAATAACTTCTCTTACTGAGAAACCATTTCCATTCCCTAAGTTGAAAGCCTGACTATCCCCCCCGTTGAGTAAGTATTCAATGCCTGAGACGTGAGCCGTTGCTAAATCAACGACGTGAACATAGTCACGGATACAGGTGCCATCGGGTGTTGGATAGTCAGTGCCGAATACTTTGATGCAATCGCGGATGCCAAGTGCTGCCTGCAAGACAAGGGGGATCAAGTGGGTTTCGGGATGATGATCTTCGCCAAGTCGTCCCTCTGGATCGGCTCCACAGGCATTGAAGTAGCGGAAACAAACTGATTTAAGCTCGTGTGCGGTGTCGAAGTCCGATAGAATCTGCTCTACCATCCATTTGCTCACCCCATAGGGATTGATCGGGTCTTGGGGATGTTCTTCAGGGATGGGAACAGTCTTGGGAACACCGTAAGTGGCACAAGTGGAGGAGAAAACAAATTTTTTGATGTTGGCGGCTAGCATCGCTTCCAGGAGAGTTAAGGTGCCAACGACGTTGTTGCGATAATATTTAGCAGGATTGGTTACAGACTCGCCAACGTTAATGTAGGCGGCAAAGTGCATAACAGCCGCGATCGCGTGGGTGGCAAAGAGGCGATCGAGCATGGGGCGATCGTTCATATCTCCTACAACCAGCGTTGCCTGAAGGATGTCTTCGACAAATTCTCGATGTCCATACACGAGGTTGTCTAACACTACAACCCCATATCCTGCTTGCTGAAGGGCTAGGACGGCATGAGAACCGATATATCCCGCACCGCCCGTTACTAAGATTGTTGGTTTAGTCTGCGCTATCCGTGACAAAATTGACATCCTTGATTTCCCTAACTGCTTGAAAGATTTCTCAATTCTTTCATATCTGGAGTTTTGCTCAATTCATCCAATTTGCAGAATTCTTATTGAAAAATCCAAACTAATCGCCGTTCCTTCTTGAAAAATTTTTGTGAGCAAATCAGAACTATGGCGCTCGTCATTGCTGGAGAACGAAGCGGAGTTGGCAAAACAACCATCACCCTATTGCTGTTAGCCACACTGCGACGACGATGTTTACCTGTCCAGTCCTTCAAAGTAGGTCCCGACTATATCGATCCTATGTTTCATAGCTATGTCACTGGACGCGCCTGTCGCACCCTCGATCCGATCTTGACATCTCACACCTACGTTCAGCAATGCTTCTCACGCCACACTCAAGCCGTCGATTATGCGCTCGTTGAAGGGGTGATGGGCTTATTTGATGGCGTCTCTGGAACCGAGGATTTAGCCAGCACTGCCCAAATTGCCCGATCGCTCGATCTTCCGATCCTGCTCGTGTTAGATTGCAGTCGTTTATCTCGTTCAATTGCCGCCGTGGCGCATGGCTACCAATCATTTGACTCTCGCTTAAAGCTTGCCGGACTAATACTCAACCGTGTTGGCAGCGATCGCCACCTCACCCTCCTCAAATCTGCCCTTGAACCGCTCAAACTCCCAATCCTGGGAGTCCTGAATCGCCACGACGAGATCACGATTCCCGATCGCCACCTTGGTTTAGTTCCCACGGCTGAACTCAAGGAATTCGATCAAATAATCGATCGATTGGCGGACTTAGGTGAAACCTGCTTCGACTGGACATTATTACTGGCGATGCTGAAAACGAAGGAGATGGGGGGGAGGGGGAAGGGGAGACAAGCAATTTCAAGCCCTCAGATTCCACACTCCACACTCAAAACTCCTCACTCCCCCATCCCTTCATCCCCCCATCCCCCCATCCCCTCACCCATCCGGCTTGCCATTGCTCACGATCGCGCCTTCAATTTCTACTATCCTGACAATCTAGAATTACTGGAGCAACTGGGGGCAGAGTTAGTAGTTTGGAGTCCTCTGGAGGAGGATAAATTGCCAGAGGGGGTGCATGGACTTTACTTTGGGGGCGGATTTCCGGAGGTATTTGCAGAGAGATTGAGTGACAATGTGGCGGCTCGAAGGGCAGTGCGATCGGCCGTTGAGTCGGGAATGCCAACCTATGCTGAATGCGGCGGATTGATGTATTTGGCGAAACAGTTGGTCGATTTTGAGGGGCGATCGTGGGAAATGGTGGGCGTGATACCAACGACGGCTGAAATGAGCAAGCGGTTGACCTTGGGCTATCGACGGGCGATCGTGCTGCAAGATTCTCCACTGCTTCCGGCAAATGCGATCGTCTGGGGACATGAGTTTCACCGTTCCGTCTTGACTACACTGCCAGAGTCACCGCTTTATCAAATTCGAGGCTATGATCCGCAAAGTTTAACCTCTGTCGAAGGATGGCAATTCCATCAGATCCATGCTTCCTATGTCCACTTACATTGGGGCGCTAGACCAGAGATTCCCGCTCGATTTCTGGAGAGTTGTCGTTGTTTTGCTCAAGTTCAGATTCAAGTTCAGCCCTAAGTTCAGTAATGCTTCTAACTCCTATCACTGACATTGCCGTTTATCTGGCTGCTAGTCCTGAAGGATCAGATCTGGCAATCCACGAAGGCATCACCCAATATGTTCCAAGTTGGATCATTTTGCTGCTCGTTGCAACGGGTGTAGCACTACTATCCCGGCGATTCCACATTCCTTATGTCACAGGGTTAGTATTGGCGGGGCTGGCAATTGCCGAGCTTTTGCCCGATCGCGTTGGTTTAGATTCTTCCCTCATCCTCAATTTGTTCCTGCCAATTCTGCTGTTTGAAGCCGCAATCAACACTGACATCAGCCGATTACGCAGTACGATCAGACCTATTTCACTGTTAGCGGGTCCCGGTGTTGTTGTGGCATCGGGGGTTGCAGGAGTGAGCTTAAAATATGCCCTGGGACTCGATTGGACATCTGCGCTGTTGCTCGGAACAATTTTAGCAATTACAGACACCGTTTCAGTGATTGCTGTGTTCAAAGAGGTAGTGGTACCATCACGCTTAACGACGATCGTCGAAGGTGAAAGTCTGTTCAACGATGGAATTGCACTCGTATTATTTAACCTGATCTTGCAATTTCATCTCACAGGTTCTGTCACGTTCATAGAAAGTGTACAAGAGCTATTCACTGTGATTGCCGGTGGACTCTTAATCGGCTTGTCATTAGGCTATCTAGCGGCGGGTTTGTTTGCTCGCTCAGATGATAATCTCAGCAGTATTTTGCTCACCGTCGCATTGGCATTGGGAGCGAATCAGATTGGGCATTTTCTGGGTGTATCTGGCGTTGTAGCGGTTGTCGTGGCTGGATTAATGGTTGGCAATGTGGGATTATTGCGTCGAGTATCCGCCTCGAATCGGGTAACGCTCTATAGCTTTTGGGACTATGCTGGGTTTGGAGTGAACACGTTTATCTTTTTGCTGATTGGCGTTGAGGTAAATTTAATCACTCTATGGCAAATTTTGCCAGCAGTACTGTTGGCAATTTTGGCATATCAATTAGGGCGAATGCTGTCAGTCTATCCGTTGTTAGCCGGATTGCGGTGGGTCGATCGCCCCGTCCCCATTCGATGGCAGCATATCCTGTTTCTGGGGAACATCAAAGGCTCTCTCTCAATGGCACTGGCACTAAGTTTGCCTGCCAGTTTAGCCGGACGAGGATATTTAATTGCGATCGTTTTTGGCACTGTTTTATTGTCGCTTGTCGTCCAAGGCTTAAGCCTACCTTGGGTTGTCAAACGGCTGAAATTATCAGGATTCTCTGCTTCTCAACAGCGAACAGAAGAACTCCGAGCGCAATTAATCACTGCCAAAGCCGCCCAAGATGAACTGGAGGGAATGTTAAAAACGGGAGTATTGCCCAAAGCCGTGTACGAAGAAATGCGATCGACCTATCAAGTTCAAATCGTCCGAGCCGAAAAGGCCCTACGCGATCTGTACGATTTATGGGCGATCGAGGTGGCAACAGGTCAGGGTGATCCATCTCGCCTCGATCCGGTTCGGAAGCACCTCCTCCTCGCCGAGAAAGGTGCCCTCAGCGAAGCTCTACGACGAGGAATTCTCTCAGAAACCGTTGTGAGAGACTATCTACGACAGATTGATGAAAAATTGCTGAGCTTGGGAGAGGATTGAGCAGGGAGTGTGGTGGGTGATGGGTGATGGGTGAGTGGGTGATGGTTGATTTCTGGGTTGATAGAGAATGTTTCCAATTCCCCTTCCCCCTTCCCCCTTCCCTAACTGTAATTTGTAGAGGTAGCGCTGACGACTGAGGTGAGATTGGGGATGAATTCGATCGTGTAGTTGGGGGAGTTGGAGGGTGCTCCAGTGATTTGAGTCATGGCAGTGCGATCGGCTCGACGAGGGGCGAAAGCAGAATCCGCTTTCACGAGTAAATTGCTGCCGTTCATTGACAATTCTTTGATCACTAGAGAATTTGTTTTTTGGGTGCTGCTATTGAGTGAGGTTAGGAAAGAGGCATCTGTCACATCACCGTTGGTAGGATCAATTCGTGCCAGGATGGCGACTTTTGCACCGCCGCCGCCAGCCGGACTGTAATCCGAATAAGTTCTCAGCCAGCCATTAGTTGCAAAGCGGCGGAAGTCTTGATCGGGAGTTCCTTGGGTTCCTGTAGAAGTAAATCCGCTGTAGAGGGTGTTGGTTGTGCTATCCCAGTAGGCGATCGTGGCGCGGCTGTCATCGTTTGTGAATTCATAATCGTCGCGATACCAATTCAATGTGCCGTTGGTGAAACTGGCTACCCAAGGGTCTTGGTTGTTTGCCGAAACTTGGTTATAGCCGACATAAATCGTCGTATTCCCCGAAATGACACTGTTGAGGGCTTTGCTTTGAATTTGTGCCTCAGTTGGGTTATCGTCATTTGTGATCGTGACATAAGTTTTGCTGGTGGTTCCCAAAGCGGCTCCATTTAGAGGATCAGTCAAGCTAATCTGGAAAACTTCGCCATTCTCAAAGGAAGTGTCTTGCGTGATGGCAACCGCGATCGTTTTATTGGTTTCTCCTGCTGCAAAGGTTAGCGTTCCGCTCGTTGTCGTGAAGTCTTGACCTGCCATCGCTGAACTATTGCTTGTGCTATAGCTCACCGATACGCTGCCTGTGCTGCTGCCCATGCGAGTCACCATCACCTCTATGGCAGCAATTCCTTCGCTGACTCGGTACGCACCAGTGCTAAATGCCAGTGTTCCAGTGCCGATCGTCGGAGAGGGAGAGGGAGAGGGAGGAGGATCAGGCGTGGGAGTTGGCTCCGGAATGACTCCGAGAATAGGGTTAGGATTCGGTGCAGGGATGGGCGATGAACCTATAGGAGAACCTGTGGGAATGGTGAAGTCTTGGGGATCGATCGCCCCACCCCCTTTGATGACTGCTAAAACCTGACCCGTCGATTTTTCCGAAATTACAGTGTCATTGACTTGAGTGCCCGGAGCGATCGTCAATTGCTCAAACGTTAATCCTGTTAACTGGAAGAAATCTTGACCATCGGTAAAGTCAGTGATGACCGCGCCTTTAGGAGATTTTGATCGCCCTATTATAAATTGATCGCGTCCTGCACCCCCTGTCAGGCGATCGTTCCCACCGCCGCCGATCAAAATGTCATCTTCTTTACCGCCCACCAGCGTATCGCTGTCTTTACCGCCGATCAGTTTGTCCTGTCCATCGCCACCATTCAGCACATCATTTCCTGCACCGCCAATCAATTTGTCATTGCCATCATCGCCAAACAGGCGATCGGCTCCACTGCCGCCAAACAAGGCATCACGTCCTCGTCCACCTCGGATCAGATCATTTCCGGCTTGACCGCGAAGGATATTGTTACGACGATCGCCCGATAATTTGAGATTTTTTTGACCACTTAATGAGTGAATTGTGATTCCAGAATGACTCTGCGATCGACGAATACCGTCTGGCAAACTTCCATTCAGTTCCAGGCTAGAATTGTGATTTTGAAACGAAGAAGTGGGGTGTTGATTGAATAGATGAACTAAATAAGAATGGGGTTCTACGGAGAGCATGAATATACCTCTGCACAAATAGTAATATCGGCAGAGCTACCCTGAATTCGCATCAAAAATTGAGTGCGATCGGTTATCGCACTAGAGAGATAGATCGAGATGCAATTCTTCCCCTCAATCTCTCAAAGTTGGGGAACTTCGAGCCAATGTTCACTCGATTGACTACGGCATACCTATCAGTGGCAGTGGGGATGACGCAACTCGATCGCTAAAGTTGCACATCGCGTAACCTTCTGCCAAACAACAGGGATTTGTTCAATTCACTAAGTATTGAGATGAGAAATGAGGTATCAAAGTTTCCCAATTTTTATTTAAAACCTCAGTATCATTCTCATCCATCAAAAAAGCTATAGCTGTCGCCATAAAGGTTTAGGACATCAGGATTAAAAGGGGTGTGGGGGCTTCACCCCCAGCCAGGGATTCCCCCCTGCACCTACCGTGTACACACATCTCGTGTGCAACTCTAAAACTCTGCTCGCTCCCCCTCAATCCCCCTTGAAAAGGACTTCTGATCCGGTTCCCTCCTTTTTAAGGAGGGCTAGGGAGGATCAAACTACGCGAATGCCGAATCAGAGAACTTGTATGTACACGGTAGCCCTTGCACCCTATCCTAACCCAAGTGGCTATCGCTATAAATAAGGTTGGAATAGATGCTGGATTAGATTTGAAACGATTCTGGCTTCCGCACCCTACACAAGAACAGCCACTTCTCTTAACAAGCGGTTCTGTATTCTAATAATCCGTTACGCTTCTGTTTTAAACGAAAGAATTCTGCCTTTCCATCGGAAGTTTCTCGGAGCTTGTATGTTTTGATTCCCAAAAGGCGATCGTTCTCTCAGCAAGATCACGGCTCAAGTGAGTTGCCCTCAACAGGTACCAAAAAGCAGCCATGAATTCGCCAACTGCCATCTGGTTGTTTTTGCATCAGGTAAAGCGCCATCACCAGTTCACCATCTGTCCCCATCAGCAGCACCTTTTGGGCTGGCATATCTTCAACGAAGGCAATGTCTTGAAACATTACCGCGCGGGGATGATAAATAGGCGAATAGCCCATTTTTACCATCTGCATAAAATTCTCTGGAGTGCCAAACTGGGCTTGAATTCTCGGACTGGCAAAGGCAAATGCTTCAGCCGAGTCATCTCGCCCGAATGCCTCCAGTTGACATTCGATGATAGAACGGATGATTGCCCGATCGGTGGGTGTTGGCGGCAGCATCAGAAGCGCAGATGTGTGTGAGTGTGCAAATGAATTCTCATTGCCTACCACCTTATCACTCTGCTATCCCATCACCCCATCACTCCATCACTTTCCACTAGGGCTTTGTCAAGCAAGATTTGATGGGTAATGGGGGCGGAGCAATGCCCCCACGCAGGGTGAAACCCCTGCACCCCGCAAAACAAAAATGACAGACTACTAGCCAGGATTCAATCTTCACGCGACGGCTCTGGGAGGTCTGGCTTTTTCAAATTTGTAGAAGGACGATCGCTGCTCCATGCCCACCAGACCGTACCGCATTGACATTGGTAAAACTCTTGCCATTTGCGGCGGTGATCTTCGGTGAAAACAGGCGATCGGCGGTTAATCCAGACTCGGTTGGCTTCAAGAGAGGAGGTGCGGCAAGTCGGGCAGCCAAATTCTCTGGTGTGAATCGCGGATTGAGTCCAGTCGGGCGGAACAGGGGCGAATGCGTCCATGCCATTGAATCAGCGAGGGTTTATCCTTATCCTACACGGAGTTTTAGAGGGATGAAGGGATATGAAAACATGAGTGAGTTATTCGTCGCTCGATTCTGATTCTCCGGTCGGTCCGAAAAGGCTTTCAGCACTCTCTGCCAAAGAATCGAAAAATAGAAGGAAGCCTAAGATATCGCGAAATGGTTGGGTGAAGGTGTTGAGGAAATAAGTAATCTGATTGACCAAATTTCGCCCAATCACGATTACATCGTTGTTTTCTAATATGGGATTTTGTGCCGTATCACCGAGCAATGCTTCTTTACCATCCAGTGTTTGAGTAATCGCTTCACCCTGCTCGACATCAAAGCGAATTAAAGCAATTTCTCGGATGTTCGCTGCATCTAAGTTAGGTGAGATTGTGGTTAAAGCATCAACGAATGTGCTGCCATTGGCGAGCGTTAAGTTCCCTAGATTGCTGCCTCTCCCCCCCGTGGCATAGTTGAGAACCCTAACAGTAATTTGGGGCTGTGCAAGAGTTGTTCGAGCGATTAAGTTGCGATCGTATTCATCAACAGCTTCCACTGCCAACGTTGGAATGACAATCGTATCTCCATTCGCAAGTTGAATTTCCGGTACCGATAATGCCTCTCGTAGAGGAGTATACAGATCCACCTCTTGTTCAAGAATAGAGCCATCTGGAAGCGATCGTCGGATTCGCACCGATCGCAGATCGGCTAATCGAGAGGTTCCGCCTGCTGAAACTAGTGCAACGGAAAGCTGAGGAGCTGGCAATGGATAAAGTCCAGGTCTTGCCACCTCTCCCAGAATCGTCACTTGAACAGGACGCTGAGCAATTAAAATCACATCTACTTGTGGCTCAATCACATAGCGATCGAGTGCTACCTGAATCTGGCTACGAGCCTGTTCGATCGAAAATCCGTTCAGGTTCAACGCACCCACCAACGGCACTAACAGATTGCCTTCTAAGTCGATCGTGCCCTGAAACGACAAATCCGGGAATCGCAGCACATTCACAAACACCGTATCGCCTGGTCCTAACCGATACTCAGCAAAGGCTTCATTAGCAAGAGCAGGCGATGCTTCTGCATCAGGATCAGCACTCGGATCAGGCAGTTCGCCTCGCTCAATCAGACGTTGGCGTGCATCCTCTAAAAGCTGGCGAACGTCTGAAGGCGGTGAATTGGGGGAGGAGGGTTGGCTATGGGCGATCGGACTGATCAAACTGGCATGGAATAACCCAATCAGCAGAGCGGTTGGTAAACTCGCCCAAACGGCGTAAAGACTAGCGAATGAGAGCGCTGATTGACGCAGTAGAGAAGGGGGAACGTGCATGAGAGGGGCTGGGAGTGAATTCAGTAAAGGCAATGAGGGCAGATTGAATGTGTTGGGCTAAATCTTCGGCTTGCGGTCTAGCCGTCTCGATATCGCCGATCGGTTCAATGGGGATGAGAAAGCTGACAGCGACCCAAGCGGTGTGACGCCGATCGCGCCATTGTGATCCTTGATCTGCCCAAAACCATCCACTAGGAGCCGAACTACCTCCTTCTGCCCAAGCGTACCATTGCACAACCGCATAGGTACGTTGCTCAGTCCATCCTCGAAAAAATCGAGCCTCTACCTGGACGAGTTGGCTGGATACTGTTGGCTGGATACTGAATTTAAGCGATCGCTGTGAATCTTCTCTCCACTGATAAGCACCGTTGATATCCATCCACTCAACCTGTGGCAGATCCCGATCCTGGGTTTGCGGACGTAACATCACCAGAATAGTATTTTGAGGTGTCGGAACGTCAGAAGATGTTTCAGGAATAATCCTCTGCACTGACCACTTATGCCCACCGATTTTTTTCACGTCCTGCTCGATTGTTTTCCATCCAGGTAACGTCAGACCTTGTTGCTGAAGATCGCGAAGTGACTCAAGATTGCTAAGTTCTGGGATTTTCTCCCAACTCCATTGACCCGTAACGTAGCTAGGGATAGTGCTGAAGGTGGCAATTGCCAGCACAAACAGGATAACAAGCCGCTTATGAAGGGGCGATCGTTGAGACGATTCCGATGACAGCATGGCGCAGAAGATTTCCGTGAGTTGTGCGAGTTGGTTTAGGTGCCCTTTGGCAGTCGCCTTAATAGACAGAGCCTCGACAGACATAGCCAATGTACCCAAGAAAACTCGTTTGCTATCGTTTATCACCAGTTTGCGGGGATGCCGAGAGATTGCTCTAACAAAATCATCCACCTGTAAATTTTCTGTTGATGGATGTATGGCATGGTATGGGGACAATCATGTTGGTCAATCCCGATCGATGGCAAAATCAACGAAAAATTTACAGGTAAAAATCATTTCCGGATCTTTAGCAGAAAAATTGTAAATTAAGGTAAAGACAACGTTAACATCTGTGCAGGCATCGTGCCTGCTTTTTTCATTTCACCTAAACCTGTTGCTTCAGTAAAAGATTTAGGGAACCTTTACCGTGATCCATTTGATTTTCAACCGCTAGTTGACAGATAGTAACTATAGTTAAACAAAACCCTATGACTGCACCTCAGTCTCTTCATCAACCCACTAGATGGCAGAAGTTGACCCAACGCTGGCGGCAGAAAGCCGATCGCCCTGATATCAAGCGATCGCCCCGTAATCTGCTCCTGCGATTAATCCTTGGCGGCACTACATTGATTGTTAGTATATCTGCTTATTCCAGTTATCAAGTAGTACGAAACCTGCTGCTGGAAAACCTGAAAGATAAGGCGCTGTTGAACGTTCAGCAAGGGGTCGATGAAATTGATACTTGGATCAGCACTCATAAGGCTGAATTAGCGGCAAGCGCCAACAACTTTACCTTTCGGACAATGGATTGGGCAACGATCGAACCGTATCTCAAATCAGAGGAACAGCGATTACCTGATTTTATGTATTTTGGGATGATCGACACAGACGGGGTTTTGTATACGACGCTGCCTAATCAACCGAATGGACAGATCAACCTAAAAGACCGCAAACATTTCCAAAGGGCAATGGCTGGACAAGCAAGTTTGTCTGATCCCATCATTGCACGGATTCCTCAAGGGGCACGGGTCGTAGCCTACGCTGTTCCAGTTTGGTCAGGGGTGCCAGAGCCTAACAAGCCGTTGG
This sequence comes from Cyanobacteria bacterium RU_5_0, assembly GCA_012033255.1. Lineage (GTDB taxonomy): Bacteria > Cyanobacteriota > Cyanobacteriia > Elainellales > Elainellaceae > JAAUSF01. The sequence goes on along the minus strand of JAAUSF010000060.1, from coordinate 18,232 downwards.
GAAATGTGATTGGTGCCATTAATGCAGTCATTGGTATTGACAAGATTGTCAATGTGGTCAGCGACTTAAAGAATGGAAATGGTAGCTATGCGTTTGCGTTGAATTCTAAAGGAGAAGCGATCGTTCATCCGAATTCTGCGTTAATGTCTACCCAAGAAAAGCCAGCACCGAGTTTTCTAACCATGTCCGATCGTCACTTGGTGAATCTTGGTCAGCAGATGGTCAACCGCCAAGAGAATATTGAATTAGTCAAAATAGATGGAACTTGGAAATATGTAGCGTATGTGCCGTTGCAACAAGCAAATTGGTCAGTGGCGCTGGTGATTCCGCGTGACAATATTGAATCGCAACTCCGCCCCCTCGATCTGATGGCGCTCGTTGTATTGGCGTTAGCAGGCACGATGATCGCTGTTCTATGGCAGGTGCAATCATTTGAACAATTTCAACTTAAGAAATCTAAGGCAGCAGCAGATGCAGCCAAAGATGCCGCAGATTCAGCAAACGAAGCCAAGAGTGAATTTTTGGCAAACATGAGTCACGAATTGCGGACTCCGCTCAACGGTATTTTGGGGTATGCCCAGATCTTGAGCCGTGCCAAAACATGGAGCGAAAAAGAACAACGTGGTGTGAATATTATTTACCAATGTGGCTCACACCTGTTGATGTTAATTAATGACATTCTCGATCTTTCTAAGATTGAAGCCCGAAAGATGGAATTACATCCTAAACCACTGCATTTTCCATCGTTCTTGCAGGGAATTGTGGAAGTGAGCCGCATTCGAGCAGAACAGAAGGGAATTGATTTTGTTTACTTGTCAGATTCTGATCTGCCTGAAGGAATCGAAGCAGATGAGAAACGATTACGTCAAGTATTACTCAATTTGCTGGGTAATGCAATCAAGTTTACTGATAAAGGTACGGTGACATTCAAAGTGAGCATTGCGGATGAGGAAGCGATCGTTGTCAAGTCGCCTTTTGTACACAAAATTTACTTTCAGATAGAAGACACTGGTATTGGAATTAGCTCAGATGAATTAGACAAAATTTTCATGCCATTTGAGCAAGTTGGAGATAAAAAACATCGCGTTGAAGGAACAGGATTAGGATTAACTATTACTCATAAAATTATCAATTTAATGGGTAGTCAAATCCTAGTCCAAAGCCAGTTGGGAGTAGGTAGTGTTTTCTCATTTAATGTAAATTTACCCACTGCAACAGACTGGATACAGGCGACCATAACCACAGATGGTCAGAAAATTAATGGTTATGAAGGACAGCAGCGAATCATCTTGATTGTTGACGACAAATGGGAAAATCGATCGGTCGTTACCAGTCTGTTGCAGCCGACCGGCTTTAAGGTTGTGGAAGCCGAAAATGGTCAAGAAGGGTTAGAGAAAGCTATGCAATTCAATCCTGACTTAATCATTACCGATGTGGTAATGCCTGTAATGGATGGATATGAATTGCTGCAACACTTACGAAACTCGGACACCTTCAAAGAGACTCGGATTGTTGTTTCATCGGCTTCTGTGTCTGAAATGGATCAGCAAAAAAGCGTTGAAGCTGGCGGAGATGATTTCTTGGCGAAACCCGTCCAAGCAGATGAATTATTCCAAATCTTGCAGAAGCATTTGGCGATCGTTTGGCACTATGAACAAGTGGTTAGCTTTGCAGCATCTGACGATCGATCGTCAATGAATGGCATGATTTCAGCCCCTTCAGCACTCAACCCCGAAATCATTGCTCCATCCTCCGAAACCCTAGCAACGTTCTTGAAACTTGCTCAACAAGGTCGCTTACAGAAACTAATTGAAGAAGCAAAACGGTTGGAGCAATCGAATAGGCAATATGCTCCGTTTGTTCGACAAATTGTGCCTTTGGCAAAAAGTTTCCAGGCAGAGAAGATTGAAAACTTGATTCAGAACTATATGGATTAAAATGGATTTGACCACACTATGCAAAGTACCGAGTTGATCTTAGTAGTAGATGATACACCTGCGAACCTAGAAGTGATCTCTGAAGCCCTTACAGATACAGGCTTTGAGGTGGCTACGGCGATCGATGGTGAACGCGCACTCAGACAAGTGCAACATAGTTCACCTGACTTGATTTTGCTAGATGTGCTAATGCCTGGAATAGATGGTTTTGAAACCTGCAAGCGTTTGAAGAGCAATCCTGCAACCCGCGATATTCCAGTAATTTTCATGACAGCAATCTCCGATACAGACAGCAAGGTCAAAGGTCTTAGCTTGGGAGCCGTTGATTACATTACAAAGCCGTTTCAGGAGCAAGAAGTCTTAGCGCGGGTGAGAACCCATCTTCAACTGCGAACGTTGACCAAATCACTTGAACAGCAAGTGCTTAAACGCACAGCAGAACTCTCTCAAGCCCTCTGTAACTTAAAAGAATCCCAGATTCAGCTTGTGCAACGGGAAAAAATGTCTACGCTGGGTCAACTGGTTGCTGGAGTCGCGCATGAGATTAACAATCCTGTTGGTTTTATCACAGGCAATCTTCGTCATGCTGAAGAATACATCCAACATTTAATGCACTTAGTTGATTTGTATCAACAATATTATCCAGAGCCAGTCGAGGCAGTTCAAGCCGCGATCGAATCGATTGATCTTGTTTACCTGCGCGAGGATTTACCAAAGCTGCTTAAGTCCATGAAACAAGGCACCGATCGCATTCGCGAGATCAGTATTAGCCTCCGCACATTTTCTAGAGCGGATAGCGATCGCAAAGTTTTGTTTGATATTCACGAAGGCATTGATAGCACTATCCTGATCTTGAAACATCGACTAAAAGAAACAGAGAAACGTCCTGCGATTCAAGTAATCAAACAATACGGTAAATTACCACTAATTGAATGCTTTCCAGGACAACTTAATCAAGTATTTATGAACTTGCTGGCGAATGCGATCGATGCACTCGAAGAATTCAACAAAGGATGCTGTATTGAAGAAATCATGGCTCATCCCAATCAAATCGTCATTCAAACAGTCGTAACTGATCATAGTCATGTACAGATTCGGATTCGAGATAACGGAACAGGAATGTCTGATGATGTCAAATCTCGCCTCTTCGATCATCTGTTCACCACTAAACCTGTGGGTCAAGGAACAGGATTAGGATTATCGATCGCTCACCAAATTGTAGTGAACAAGCATAGAGGAACGATCGAAGTTAACACCGCTCCAGGAGAGGGGACAGAGTTTATTGTTTCGCTACCTGTCGTTCAGAATTCCGAACCCGAATTAGTCAGTACCGTGAATAGTGATGGGGTGATGGGGTGATGGGGTGATGGGATAGCCGAACGTCATCTACTCCCTTACTCCCTTACTCCCCTACTCAGGCAGATTCCGTGGAGGGACGTTTCGTCCCTCGTAGAATTGCCTTTCCAGCCGCCCCAATCCAACCCATGCGGCTCCAGAAAGTAAGGTTATCGTGGTTGAGAATAGGGTGGCTAGGAGAGTAGCCTGAGTCAAAGACAGAATAAGTGGCAGAATTGCCCAAGCTACTCCGCCAGTCACCGCCACGCCTAGTTTGAATCGTTGAATCGTCGCAAGAGCATTCCGACAACTGGCGCATTTGGTTGTGTGGGAATGATAGCGATTGAGCAATCCTTCTTTCGATAAGGCAGGGGGTAACGATCGTCCGGGAAATGGTTCTGCGTTAAATTGATTGACCCACTGACGTAACGTTGTGACGAAGCGATCGGCAGTTGTAGGTAGATAAAATGCCTTAGCAAAGTTGGGGCTACCGCCCTTCGCTTCCAAGTAACGCTCCTGGTAGTGCAAGAAAACCTGATCATCTTCCAGGACAGCATTTTGTCCAATGTGAGAATACCAACGCGGTGTGAGTTTGATGAACAGCCCAGGCAGTTTAGAGGAAAACTTAAAAGGGAAACGAGCGAACAATCGACATTCCCCTTTGCGAATCGGAGTGGCATAAACCACAGTCAGCGTTCGACCAAACTGCTTAGATGTCAAATCATGCCACATCAGGCTAGGGGCGATGAACGTAGTGTTCTGTCGTCCCAATGTTCCTTTGCGTGGACCTTCTGCCCAAGTTCCTTTGAAGCCCTGTCTACCAGACTCCAACACCTCTAACTCAACCGGACTGGCATTCGCACGATTTCCAACCGATCGATGATGTGTAAAAGGGACATGGCTTGCATCCAGCACATTTTCTATCAATGTCAGCGCATCATACGGTAAATCTCTGAAAGTGTTGAGACAAACCCACTCGTGCGGGGATTCCTCTAGTGGCTCGACGATCGGCACTTTCGTTTTGGCGGCATTCTCTGGCTGCCCCGGATAGACGAACAACAATCCTTGTTTCACCGTAGTTGGTAGGGAGATTGCACAGGCTCGTTTAGACTGCTGTGCCGTTCCGTCTTCTGGTTGTTGCGGGATGCGATCGCACGTTCCATCCCCTGAAAACGCCCAACCGTGGTACGGACATTCCAGCAATCCATCTGCCGTGATCCGACCTTCCGAGAGGGGTGCCAATCGATGGGGGCATTTATCGTCAAACACTCGCCATGTTCCGGTTTGTTGTTCCCACCAAATGACCAGATCTTGATCGAGCAACGTAAACGAATTTGGTTTCGTCTGATCCAAATCTTCAACGTAATAGACTGGATACCAGACTTCTTTCCAATTAAACCGTGAGAGATCCGTGCCACCCACAGGCAGTTCATCCACTTCTCGATTCGGTTGAGAGGGGATATTCAGGTTGACGATCGCTTTCTCTAGCGTTGCATTTGCGCCAACTGTCTCATTCACGCTTTGGGTTTGATTTGTCAATGTTTCTTCAATCGCCATAGCCAATCCTGCTTAGATGATGATTGAGTTCTTGAACATAAGATTATGCCAATCCTGGAGATCATTAGAGGTGCGTTTCGCCATCGTAGTCTCAAGGATTACAATGTTAGGCTTTATTGACTTATGCTAACGCATCCCAAAAATTTTGCTTGGTGAGGGGGCAGGCTACCGTGTATACACAAGTCTTCTGACCTTGCCTATCAGTGCCCATTAACTTAATCACGGCATCGGTTGCGGCTGTGTTAGTTCAATGATTTCTTCAAAACAAAAGCGATCGACTAGATGAGTCAAAGCATCCGTTAGAGGTGTATCCGTTGGCGGAATTTCTGCAATCAGGGCGCGAATTTCGTCAGCATCCACCATGATTGCGCTGTCATGTAATTGTTTGATCCAATCCGAAGGCATTACGGCAAGATCTGAGAAACTGATCGATAAAACGGTTTCTGGTAAGTTCCCTGTTTCTCTGCCTTCCGGCTCCTCTGCATAGAGGTAATGGACACCCAAATGTTCCAATATTTTGTCGAATATAACTTGCGCTTGGAAGGGTTTTCGCACAAAATCGTCACAACCCACCTCTAAAATGACAGAACGAGATTCCTCAAAGGCACTGGCAGTCAAGGCGATAATCACCGTTGATTGACCGTTGAGATGCGATCGAATCTGTTTTGTAGCTTCGTAGCCATCCATAATCGGCATTCGCATATCCATCCAGATCAAATGTGGTTCCCAGGCTTGCCAAACCGCTATTGCAACTTCACCATTTTCAGCCTCACGCACCTCAAATCCAACCGAAGTCAGAACTTTAACCAACAGTTGACGATTCTCCCATTTATCCTCGACTACCAAAATTCGGTGTGACGGCTGATCCGGTGCTAGCCCAATCACCTGTCGATTCAAGCGCGGGGTGGGAACGTCAGTCATCTCGGCTGGGTTGATCCGGATATCAAACGTAAAGGTTGTTCCTTGCTCCAGTGTGCTGCTGACCGTAATGCCACCACCCATCAGATGCACAAACTGCTGGCTAATTCGTAGCCCTAGCCCAGTTCCCTGCTGCGATTTGCGTCCAGTTTCGGCTTGCACAAAGGGTTCAAATAGGTCATTGAGTTCAGTTGGTGCAATTCCCGAACCCGTATCGGACACTTCAAACCATAGACGGGTGGCTGGCAATGTAACACTGGGCGATCGCGGTTGCAACCCAATAGACGGATCACTGGCTTCTCCAGAAGGGTCCGAGTGTAGGGGAACCTTTTTCGGGGGTTCAACTCCGACCCACAGCCTCACTCGACCGATTTGCGTAAATTTGATGGCATTGTCGAGCAAATTAATCAAGACTTGACGCAATTTACCTTCATCAGTTTGGATATATTGCGGCACCTCTGAAGCCCGATCGAAGATGAGAAGTAAGCCCTTCGATCGGGCTTTGATTTGCAGCATCTCTTCTAGCGAGGTGAGCAGGTAATACAGGTCAAAATTGTTTTCATTCAATGTCATTCGACCGGCTTCAATTTTAGACATCTCCAGGACATCGTTAATCAGTGTCAGAAGATGTTCACCACTGCGACCGATGATATTGAGGTGCTCCAATTGAGCATCACTGGCGGCAGTATCGCGGGACATAATTTGAGTGAAGCCGAGAATAGCATTGAGGGGGGTGCGGAGTTCGTGACTCATATGTGCCAGGAATTCACTCTTGGCACGATTAGCCGTATCGGCTTCTTGGGCTTTTTGTTCTAATTGGTGGCTGTAATTCTCTAACTGTTCCCGCGAAAGTTGCAGTTGACGAGTGAGCCACTGCACCCCGATCGCCAATACGCTTACCGATACCAATCCGACCAGCATAATGGTGACTGCCAGTTGGCGAGCCGGAGCAAATGCCTCTGCTTGCCCCATTTCCACCAGTAATGCCAGGTCGAGGTCATTGAGCCAATGATACACCCCAATCACCGGGACATTCGCATAATTGTGATACAGCCCTGAGCCACTGCGTCCCTGCATAGCCGAATCAATTCCTTCGCTGCTAATTCCCTCGGTTAACTCCTCCGTTTTGAAGTCTTCTCTAGAGATGAACGTATTTTCAGTGATTAAGGAACCGACCAGATAAGTTTCGCCACTGTCGCCCAAGCCGGTTCGTTCTCGCACAATCTGGTCAATGCGATCGAGATTCAAATGAGCCAAAAGCACACCTTGTCGCTGTCCGGTATCGTCTCGCAATGAAGCGGCTAGGGTAACAGAGGGTTTACCTGTCAGAGGCGAGACATAAAAGAGCGGCGCAAAACTTTCTCCTGGTTCAACCTTCTCCAGATAGGTAATGTTCGCGAGAATTTCATATTGCCCTTCGCGACGGCGATCGGTTGAGAGAATGATACGACTGCTGCGATCGATGATGAAAATTTCCTGGAGATTAGGCTTCAGGTGAGTCACATTTGCCAGATAGGTAGAAACAATCCCGTGCGCTTCACGATAGTTTGGCGCTTGACGGTCTTCCGAATCCCCAGGCTCAGCACGCAGCAGAATTTTGAGATTGCGCTGCACATCGGGAAACTGAGTGATGAGCAGAAAGTCACGCTCCTGATCCTCAAACCAACGACTAATTTCTTCCTCTTTCAGCGTCGCAGCAACACTTAACCGATTAAACGCCGCTTGTTTCAATGCCTCTCTTGCATGAATAAAGGCGACACTACCCACCACTCCAACACTAATCAGAGACAGGAGCAAAAACGAACTAGCGACTTTAGAGGTTAGGTTGTGACTCCAGAATTTCATAGCCGTTGCGATTCAACGCCATTGATCAAATGTTTGCTTAATTTTATCGATCGCTTCATCTGCCGCTTGCTCAACCGGAATCTTTTCAAGCAGGATGCGATTGATTGCCCTCGTCCAGATTTCTTCTTCAATCACGACGCTGTATGCCGGATGGTATGCCGAGTAGAAAGGGCGGGTTTGTCCTTGAAGTAATACTTTAGACGTGATTGAGAGATGGGGATCTGCCGGATTCGTCCAGAAGGGATCGTCCCAAACGGGTTGAGTGACAGGTAAATTGCGACCACTCGCCTTAAGATAAGGTCCCAAGGTATCCGCATTGAGAAGATAAGAGAGAAATTGCTTCGCGGTATCATGCTGTTTTGCATCTGCGAACACAACAATTTGTCGATGCAATACTACATAGCGCATGGGTTGACCGTTCGGTTTATTCGGTAACTCCAGGGTACCGAGTTTGTTCAAGTAGGTGTCTTGATCTTGATAAACAGCAGTCGGAATGGAAAGCGTGGCGTTGGGGGTCATAACGACTGCCCGATTGAGCAGGTTATTATTGTTGTCAGGACTCAACCATTTAACGGCATCCGGAGGAACGTAGCCCTGCTGATAGAATTGTGTAATCCAACCCAAGCTGTCCATAATCCGCTGACGCACCGTTGAATCATCAACCTGTAGCTGACCCTCCGCGTTAAGCACCCGAACATCAAATGCCTCTAACACTTGTTCAAAAAAATGATCCGCATCTGCTGAACCCAGCGAAAGAGGGAAGCCTAAACTGTAGATGTTTTGCCCTTGCTGTCGTAGTTTATCCTGAATCTGTTTCCAAGTATTCCAATATTCATCCCAATTTTGAGGGAAGTTGCGATCGTCAAAGCCTGCCTGTTTAACGAGATCGCGCCAGTAAAAGGGATGCATTGCCGTTTGAGAGAAAGGAACGGCATAGTAGCTGCGTTTTTTCTCAACGTTGTTGTAGAAGCGAACCCCATCCAACACGTCCCTAGGATAGGTATCTCTGATAGGTTCGATCACGCTTGAAACATCGACCAGCTTACCTTGCCATGCCAGACGCGGATTGATCGAGTGTTCAGCACTATGACTCATCATCAGATCGGGAGGATTGCCTGCCTGAAGTGCCCGTTGTGCCCGTGCGGCTAAGTCATCCGTGGTGTAGAAGGACAGCTTAATCGGATTACTCGTTTGCTCTTGCCAAGTATCAACAACTTGTTGCAATGCTTCGTCTTCCTCTAATGCAAACCCCTTTTCCCACCAGATGGATAATGCCGTTTGAGTTGAAGCGTCATCAACAGAGGCGACATCGGGTTTAGGATTACTGTTACAAGCGATCGTTATCAAACTAACGAGCAATGCTAGCAGCAGCAAGCGATACAGTGATCGGGTCAGAGTCATCGATCGCGTCCATAGCAATGTAGCAACATCATAGGTATACTCTAGCCATTTTTTATTCATCTGGTTTTCCTTGGGTTGGATCAATAAATTTATTCAAAACAGAAGTAATGATGTTCATGTAAGAGGATGCTTTAAAAGTCTTCATAGTAGACCCCTCCCTTCAAACCTCCTCTAAAGGTTCGATCATTGTGATTGTCAATATTGTTTTGAATTCGATTCACAATTACAGCAATCCTAAATAATTTGTAACCCAAAATAGGCACCTGTCATTCGTTGTAGATCATTCGTCATTGGCTAATAACAAATTAACAAGTTATAAATGATTATTCAGTCATCCTTTGTTCATAACCTCAAATTCAAGACAGTGAAACCGATGTTCACTCACCTGCGGCACCACTTGGGGGATCTCCACGATCTGAACCCGATACGGTTCCCGATCGTCCCCCCTTAACGCGGCACCACACTGGATGCAGCGATCCGGATAATACTCCTTGACACTCTGACATTGCGCTATCGGATACAACCGGCGCTCATGTCCCTCATGTCCAGGTTGCGCTCCCCGTTTCTTTTTGCCTTCCTTCTTCTCTTTGGCTTTGAAGCCTTTACCCAGGTCTTGGGATAGCGGCTTCGATGAATTCTTGCTGTTTTGCTTCACCTGCTCTTTGAGCAATTGATTTTCGGCTTTTATTTCCTCGTACTGTCCTTCGATTGACTCCATTCGCCCACTCAAATTCGCCACCATTCGCTTTACACTCTCCGGTGTCTTGTCCCAGTCCGCTTGACTGAATCTCCTTGATCGAGTTGGGCGAGTTCTCTTCCATCCTGTTAGCCTATCAGCATCTTGTATTTTCCTCAATTCCCTGTTCAACCCCCTGAACGATTACCTGCCATGAGGATTAGCGATCGCTATGTAGGAGAATACCTCTGTATTGCCAGGATTAAAAAGGCGTTGCTGAATGACGATATGATTCCTGGAGATCTGAGTGAGTTTTCTAGCCTCTCAGCGATCGCTTCGTAGCACGATTCAGCAACGCCGCAAAGGCTATTTCCGTCCGGTGAGCTTTGCCGTTAGCCCTTAAGTTCTGGGTGGGGACGCAGGTGATGAGTTTTCTGTCGGCGTTTGAAGTCAATTCACCTGAGATTTGTTGGTGAGGCATTGGTTTCAAAGTTGGCTATGAAATGATGTGTATTTGATTGAACCAAAACCTCATGAAAAGGCTATATTCAAGACACAAGTTTTTGTGAGAAACCATTAATGCATCAGGTTAACTTGAAAGAAGCTGAGACTCAACTGGCAGAGTTAATTGAAGAAGCGGCAGGTGGGGAAGAGGTTATCATCATCCGCAGCGATGGGACATCTTTCAAAATTGTGCCGATCGGTGCAGTAGGAGTAACTCCTAAATTTGGCAGTGCAAAGGGATTAGTGAGAATGTCAGATGATTTTGACGAGCCATTGGAGGACTTTGAGGAGTATACTCCATGAAGCTCTTACTCGACACCCATGTATTCTTGTGGTTTATCGAGGGCAATCTCAATCTCAGTGACATGGCAAGAAATTTGATCGAAGACCAGAGAAACCAAAGACTCTTGAGTGTTGCGAGTCTCTGGGAAATGTCCATCAAGATTAGTATTGGCAAACTAGAACTTGGAATGGCATTCACTGAGTTGGTCAAGCACGAGGTGTACGGAAATGCCATTGAGTTACTCGAAATACAACCAGAACATTTGGATGAGTTAGCAAAGCTACCTTTTCACCACAAAGATCCATTTGATAGACTCATGATTGCTCAGGGTTTGGCAGAGAACATACCTGTAGTGATGAAAGATAGTGCGTTCGGAAGTTACCCCGTGACAACATTGTGGTGAGCGATGCAACGGGCTAACACTGCGTTGGTGCGGACGGAACGGAGGTTATCGGTGAGCGTTCGAGTTTATCTGCCGCCGCACAACTTCACCGTTAGACCGCGAGTCCTCGGTGGGGGCATAGTCGCACGAAAGTCTTGTAGTGGAACCAATTACGTTGGCAGCGGTGCAGGCGAACGCGAAAATCGCTCTTGACCATAAAATGAAAAAGACAACGTACTTCAGGTTTGTTTATGGATCAGCAAACTCGCATCACCCTCAACCCCGATGTCCTGGTTGGTAAACCCATCATCCGAGGTACTCGCCTTGCTGTTGAATTCATCATTGACCTCCTTGCCCAAGGCTGGAGCACCGATGAAATCCTTCGCAATTATCCCGGTATCAGCCTTGAAGATATCCAAGCCTGCCTCAGCTATGCCAGTGCTATGCTCAAGGCTGAAAAAGTTTATGCCATTCCGGTCTAGTCCATGCGCTTCCTTGCCAACGAGAACATTGAGTCGTGCCCAAGCAGAAGACCGCATCCTCCTGACCTTTGACAAAGATTTTGGCGAACTTGCTTTTCGGACGAAACTTCCTGCTGCCAGCGGTATTATTCTGTTTCGGATTACAGCACCCTCCAGTGCGGTAGTGGCTCAAAAGGTAGTAGCGGCGATCGCCCTGCGAGATGATTGGGCTGGACATTTCAGCGTCGTCGAAGATGACAAAGTTCGGATGAGACTTTTGTAAAGCAAATCTGTTTTTGTCGTCCCTGAGAGAATAGTTCTAACCTGTGGTAGCAACGGCAGCATAACACTGCGCTGGTGCGGACAGTACAAAGGTTATCGGTCAGAGTTCAACGTTATCTGTCGCCGCTCAACCGAACCGTTAGACCGCGAGTCCTCGGTGGGGACAGTTCGGGTAGGGTTTTGCAGCGATCGACCGGGTACTTGGAGCAAGTTATACTGAGAAAGTCTTCATTACAATGATCGGGTTTGATGCCTACAGATAGTCAGTTGGGGTGCTTGTATCGAATTAGCTACCATTTAACGTACCGAATGTTACAGCCTATTCATCTAGTTTGTATCGACAGTCGAACCCAGAATTTGTATGTGTTGGCAGGGCAAAACGAGGAAATTGAGTTTGAAGTTACTCCAAATGGGGAGGTGCTGTAATGAGTTCAGTTAACTATGCAGCAATGTCTTACCAAGAACTAAGGCGTTATTTTTTGACCCATCGAGATGATAATGCTGCTTTCCAGGCTTACTTAGCAAGGCGAAGAGAGCGTTCCCGTCCTGTCATCACGACAGTTAACGATCCAGACTTTGATAGTAAAATTCAGGCATCTATTCGTCAGCAGATAGCAGGGTATCAGAGTGGCAACGCAGGCTAACAACCCTAGTGCAGCGGATTGACCGAAGCCGCTTGGGTGAGATGCAAAGACCCCGGCAACCGCTGACTAGGAACGTTAGCTGGCTTTGCTTGTGGGTTGTGACGTGCATAAAGCTTACTGGTCAGAGTTCGGCTTGGTTTTTGGGGACATTAATTAGCAGCAATGCTTGGATCAGCATCAGCGTTAAGATACGCTGTTGACTGAGCATCTATAACAGTTCCATGAAATTTGAAATTTCTACACCGCTTGGATTTACGGTTAGAACATCCGAAGAATATTGGCAAAGACTGATCATCAAGCACCCTGAATATTGCGGAGTTGGAGGATCTCATTTAATTAACTCTTTCTACACCAGACGAGGTTCGACGCAGTAGCCGAGATGCAGAAGTATTATTTGTCCTACCATCCTGGAGACAACCGCTTTGATGCTGTAAGTGTTGAACTAGGGCGAATGAGTTCGATGCAACCAGCCAGCTAACAATTCCGGTGCAGCGGACGGACGAACGCCACTGGTGCTGAGTTCAAGTTTAACTGCCGCCGCTGATTTGAGTCGTTGTGCGGCTGAAGTTTTTGGTAAGGGCGGTTCTGTCAGATGATCTGTGAGATGCTTGCTTAAGATTTTGTAGAATAGATAGCAAAGCCAACCCGCAGGTTACAAACGATGCCGCAAGCAATTCTGAACCAAATCCTCAACCAGTTGCAGGCGCTGGAGCCATCTGAGCTACAGCAGCTTAGTCAAGTACTCCAAGCATACTTGAAAAACAGAGAAGCATCTGCTAAACGAGCGGCATTCCACCAAGCATTAGTAGGGTCTGGATTAGTTCGGCAGATTAAGAATCCAACTTTTGAACGCAGAACGCATCAGCATCTTATTCAGGTTCAGGGTGAGTCTGTTTCTCAAACAATTATTGGGGAACGCCGATAGATGACAATCTACTTTCTGGATAGTAGTGCGCTGGTTAAGAGATACATCAGTGAAACTGGTTCAGCTTGGGTTTTGGGGTTATTTGATCCTACGCTAGACAATGAATTTTTTGTTGCAGCAATTACAGGGGTTGAAATTGTTGCAGCAATTACACGAAGGGCACGTAATGGCAGTATCAGTGCCGCAGATGCAAAGTTGGTCTGTAATCAATTGCGAAATGATTTGCAAACAGACTACCAAGTTGTTGAAATTATAGAAGGACTTATTAATTCTGGGATGGCACTGGCTGAGACACATGGATTACGAGGTTATGATGCTGTTCAGTTAGCAGCAGGATGTGCAGTGAATGAGCTTTGTATCGTTAATGGTTTGTCATCCATTATTCTTGTATCCGCAGATGATGAATTCAATTTAGCTGTTGTTAACGAGGGGCTATTGGTTGAAAACCCAAATGACCATCCATAGCGCAGCACAACAACCCCAATGCAGCGGACGGGAGCGAGCCACTGGTGCTGAGTTCAAGGCTATCGGCCGCCGCTGAAGGGGAACGACTATGAAGCCGTGACTTTGTCAAGCGGGCTTGGGCGGTTTAGGGTTGAGAGAATCCTGAATTTTAGGCAACCAAAAGCCATCATCTAGTTGCCAGATCAGGTGTTACTCTTTGCAGAAGTCTAACTGAAGAATGTGTCGGATTGGATTCTAAACGACTATCCGAGGTGTCAATGCTGTTTGCATTTCTATTTCTAAATTTGCAACTTAAACATTGTCTCAATCATCTTTACAAAAGTTGCTTGTCTTATTCGCTCTTATCAACAGTGTTTCATATTAGTTGCCTCATCCAAGATCAAGCTAAGCCAGTCCACACTCAGCCCAAGGTTTACGATATTGGCTCAAGGTTTCAATGCCTGCCACTGTCCAAGCCCGATGACCGCCAGGAATGCTGAGCCACCGGAATGTGAACGGCTGAGACTTGCTCAAGAGCAGTGAGTTTCCCCAGTTTGAGGGCATCATCTTTGTCGGTTTTGCCTTTGACGTTTTTCCATCGCCATGCTTCAGCGCTGGGATTGGCAACTAAAACGGGGTAGCCCAGGCTTTGGTCAAAGTCATGCACCCAGCCAGTAATCGAACTGGTTTCTATCACAATTTGATCGGGTCTGGTTTGGTTGAGAAGTTGATCGAGTGCCCAACCTTGAGTGGCGATCGGCTCGAACTCACTTGGGTTGGTAGCAGTGTCAAAGAAACAAGCCACCGAGTTGTATTTGCCCAGGTCAATTGCCAGAATCTTCATGCTATCCTCCAGATGTGGGAAGGGGGTTTGAGTTGCTCCTTCTACTTTCCCACGGCTTACATAGATTCTTTAGCTTTCCTGTCCTAGAGATGGCGTAGCGATAGGGAATTTTCTTCTCGAAAGTTCTCGGTGCTGTTCAGTTATCGGTGGGTGTGCGATCGCCCCCCAATTCAAGGTTGGGTTCGTTCAGGTTTCTTCACCATTCACAGTCCCAGAGCATGGTTGATGAGAAGGAAAGGTGTAGTTTTTGCAGGGTGTTGTTTGAAGTGGGAGGTCAGGAAAGGTGTCAGGGGGCGATCGCTTGAACGTCCCTGTCTGTTGAGGGAAGGGCGATCGCGGCAAGCTAACAATTCAAATGCAGCGGACTGACGAACATGCCTTGTGAGTTCCAAAGGCTCCTGCTGCCGCTGATTTGAGCCGTTAGCCCTCTGCTTCTCGTTTGGGTTTGTGTAAATTAAGTTCCTTAGTAGTTCTGACATTAAGCCCGCAAACTAATTGTTAGGCATTGTTCTGAAGCTATTCTTGCGTATTTTCGACTCTCATTAATACTGAGAGTCTTTATAGCCCTGTATAATCAGCAGCAAGGGTTTATAGAAGCTGGTAGCCGGATTGATGTTGGACAAACTTTTTGAGAATGCAGATAAGGTTATTTCAGCCGCTGCAAATAGTAATTTAGGCTTTGCCTCCCTAATAGCTTTAGCATTATCCGTTCTAGCTTGCTTCTTTTTCCATCGTTCGTCAGAACTCATTAAAGTAAGTATTTTTACCTTGATGCTTATTTCAGCAGGTTTGTTCATTTTTGCAACAGGGCAAGCCGAGCGTGAAATCAACACTAATCCCATTGCAGTTAGCTCGCCTACTCCTAGTCCAAGTGGTACTATTATTCCACCTGTGCCATCTTCACCTGAGCCTCCTCCTCCGATTGAATCATCAGTTCCTTCTTCTAGCCGATCTGCTAAGGAACTTTTCAATATTGGATTACAAAGGTTGTCGGAAAACTCTTCCGGATCAATTAGTGCTTTGCAAGAGAGCCTTGATAAAGACACTAACCGTGCAGATGCTTATTTGCTGCTGGGACGTAGTTATCTTCTTGAATTTAATTGCGAAAAGGCACTTGAAAGTTTTACTCAAGCCATAAATGCTACCTCATTCTATGATGGCTATGACTTAAGCTGTGGTTTCTTTGATCAAGGCACAGTTCAGTCTGTAGATACTGTAAGAGCATTTGCATACTATGATCGAGGACTATTGAGCTACATATATGATGGAGACAAAGGAAAAGCTTTTGAAGATCTGAGACTATCTGAAGACAGTATCGATGCAGATAGGGAAATAGATTGAAGATCAACGTACAGATTTTAGGAATATGATTCAAAGTACAAGGAACTCAATAGACCGTGGAGAGGTGTACCGTGAACTCTGTAAATGATATTATTGAGCAGGTTAAAAATAAGACTGTTAACATCCTATTTTGTCTATCTAATGCCAGTAGTCGTTGAGAGAGGAATCCTGCCATAATTCAGAATATGAATTGGAGGTAGTCTTATGGAGCAACATTCTTTTGAAGGAACTTGGGAAGAAATTCTTCGTCACGCACCCGAACTCGTTGGACGGCGTGTAAGGTTGACAGTGCTATCCAATGAGAGTTCAAAACCTCAAAACGGGGCTACCCTGGCTCAAGCCTTGAAAGGTCGGGTAGGTCGAGTTCAGTTTCAGCCTTCAAATCTTTCCACGCGCACAAACGAAGCATTCACAGATCTTCTGGTTGAGAAGTACAGGCTACCGGGATTAGGGCAGTGACTCTTTGCGATGCATCTCCCTTGATTGCTTTGATTAACCAGAGTGACATTAATCATATTCGTTGCGTTAATGCTTTATCCGGTTTGCCCGCACCTTTGGTCACAACATGGTCGTGTTTTACAGAAGCGATGTACTTGCTAGGTCGCTACGGTGGTTGGTCAGCACAGCAAGAATTATGGGGTTATGTTGCTGATCAGATTCTTGTACTTCACTTTAACGCTGAAGAAGAACAAACAAGGATGCAAGTATTGATGGATCAGTATCGAGATCTACCGATGGATTTAGCAGATGCGTCCCTGGTTGCTGCGGCTGAAGCTCTTAATCAAAAACGAATTTTTACACTCGATCGGGATTTTCAAATTTACCGTTTCAAGGGAAACCAACCCTTTGACGTTGTGCCTTGAACACTGACTGGTAGCTGACGAGGGCTAACACTGCGTTGGTGCGGACGATACAGAGGTTATCGGTGAGAGTTCGAGGTTATCTGCCGCCGCACAACTGTGCCGTTAGACCGCTTACACAAAATTCTGAACAGTCTCTTCTGGAGTAATTTGGATGAAATTAGCTTCCTCTCAACGTGTTTGTCTATTCTTCGTTACCTCTCTGTGGGCAGTCTGTGCCACAAATCTTGCAGCAACCGCCACTTTGGCAATCAATATTCAGATATTTCGCTTCCTCCTAGCTATACATTTAGTGATTTCTCTTTCAGTGGAGCATGTGGATTTGATAGCTCAAGACATCTAACTGCTGTTCGGATTTCGTCTAGAAATATCCTGGTTAGCCCCAGAGATTTTCAAGATTACGGTGAAGTGTCTAATTTGGGTAGAATGATAGTTTTTCGCCGCCCTGCCAGTACTGAACGTCCTCAAAGCACAGACGAAGCATTGACTGCGCTTATTGACGATAGGCGAGAAGAATGGTCAGTGAATTGTCAGACTGGAGAAGTCAGTAGATTCGGTGCTGAACAACCAATGACGCGGAGCGACCTCAGCCCGGTTATTGAATATGCCTGTGAGGAGTAGCATAGTAATTAGTGACTCATCTATCTCTACGCTATTCCACGTCTCTTTACTGCCTGATATTCTAGTGCAGTACATGGTCGTGAGGTTATTGATTTTGCCAACTGCTGAACAAGCTATCAGATGTGTAATCCTGTGCCAATCCCTGACCAACACCTTTACTCCTATTTTCGTTGTCCGTCTCGATGAACGAACAGGTAACGTGTTCTTACTGGCTGGCGATAACATAGAAATAGAAATTTACCGCAATGGTCTTTGGAGGTTCTTGTGATGAAGCCTAACTTTAGTACCATGACCAAGAGTGAGCTAAGAGCTTATGTCGTTGCTCACCCTAATGATAAGGCTGCATTTCATGCCTTTGTTGACCGCTTCACGGCTGAAGCATCTCCAGAGACCTTTGACATTCCAAAATCGAATGCTGAGGTCGAGGAAGTTGAAATGCTAATTAGGCAGAAGTTGGAGCAACTGAAGACAAGCTAGACCATTTAAGTTGTTGTGCTTGGCGCGGTCTAACAAGTCGTTGGAGCCGACCGCCAAGAGGTTATGTGAGAGAACCTTCGGTTCTCTGCGGCGGCTCAACTTGGTCGTTAGCTGGCTCCGCACAAGGTCTTGCACTCGTGATTGCAGGCGATCGACCTGATCCGAGCCGTCTCTTGTAGCGATCGGGGGTGGCGGTAGGTGAAGCGATCGGCTGGTTGCCGCAGTCCGTGAAGCGATCGGTTGTGGCAGGAGTAAAGCGATCGGCTGTTGCGACCCGTTGTGGCAGCGATCGGGGAAGACGATGTGAATGAAGGCGATCGAGTGGGAGGGATGAGTCAGCGACAGTGGGCGATCGACGGCGAGAGCCAGCTAACAATATGCCCTGAGTCCGACGAAGTCAAGAATATTGATTCTAACATTGTCTTTTGAGTGCTTTGCTGTATTTTCTCTAATTTTCCCTTTCATCTTTTTGAACAGAGAATTGCAGCACAAATA
>JAAUSF010000059.1 GCA_012033255.1 Cyanobacteria bacterium RU_5_0 | reverse complement strand
AAGAATCTACCAATTCGTAGGATGGGCAAAGGGTCTTACCCGTGCCCATCGTCAGCCAGAATCATGGATGGGCACGGATGCCTTTGCCCATCCTACGCAGGTATTTTATCTGTCGGAAATCTCCTAATACTTAATCACGAAGAAGGAACGAGGCGCTTTCGGAGAGATTCGGCACGACGCTTCGCAGTTGAGTTCTTTGGCTCGATTTTTAGGGTTTCATCATATGCCTCTAATGCCTGCACAGTCAGTTGTTTTTTCTCGTAAGCGAATCCCAGGTTGTTTAAGGCGGTGGGGTAATCGGGCTTAAGTTCGAGCGCTTCCTTGTACTGTTTGATAGCCAGATCAAATTGCTCTTGGGCGGCGTAAGAAAATCCAAGGGCATTGTAGATCAGAGCAGTATTCTCCTCTCCTTTTAAATCTTTCGCTTTGAGGGCTTTTTGAAACTGAGCGATCGCCTGTGAATACAATCGCTTGTCCAACAAAATTCCACCCAGTTCGTAATATTCCTTTGCCGTTCCTTTTTCTGTCGTTAATTTTTTTTGCAGGCGAGAAAGCTTGCCTTCTGTCCGTCGAGTCCGAAGAATTTGGCGGAATATAAACCAAGCCGCCGCCGACAGCAACACAACCAGAATGCCAAGGTATACCACTGGAAGCAGACGATCATCCATAGCCGTTTGGAGCAAAGATTTCACATTCTTCAGCCTACACCAGATTGGACGATCGCAATTCAGCCTACACCATCGACCAATGGGTTGAGGTTATGATACAGCTAGGATGCTTAGGAGCGCGATCGCTAATTTTTGGGGTTTTAAACGCTTTTTCCTGGCGAACAAGTTAAATTTTGCAACTAGATCACGGCTAGAACAAAGTGGTGCAAGGTTAGCCTAATGGACATTTATTGTACTCGTCCAAATTGTCCAGATCCGGTCAACTCGTTCCCTGTTGTAGAAAATAGTACTTTTTTCCGGATGGTTCAACAACGGTACTGTGCCGCTTGCACGATGCCGCTCATTTTGGACGGTCGCTATGTGCCATTGACGCGCTTGGGAGGTGGTGCGTTTGGGACAACTTTCTTGGGGTTAGATTTGCGATCGGCAAAAGAGCGTCATTGTGTGATTAAACAATTACAACTCAAAAGCAATTTGACACCATCTCAGGTTGAAGGCGTAAAAAAGGCATTTCAACGCGAAGCAGAAATTTTAGAGACGCTAGGGGATGATCACCATCAAATTCCAACGTTATATGCTTATTTTGGCTTAACGGCTCCGGCGTTTTTTGGCTCAAAGCCCTTAACACCTCAAACGAATGAAACGGAAGAATTTATTTATCTTGTTCAGGAACATGTTGCCGGACAAGATCTCGATAAAGAACTGCGTCAGAAGGGCAAGCTTTCAGAGACAGAGGTGATGGAGATCTGGCATCAAGTGTTGCCCATATTGCGATTTATTCACGAACGTGGCGCAATTCACCGAGATATCAAGCCCAGTAACATGATGCGCGATCGCAATGGTCGCATTTATCTCATCGATTTCGGAGCTGTCAAACAAGTGACAACCGGAATCTCGCTTCAGAGTAATTCATTGGTGTTTGGGACACTTGGATTCGCGCCACCAGAGCAGATTGCAGGCAAACAAGTTTTTCCTGCCACAGATTTATATTCGCTGGCTGTTACAACCATTTGTCTGCTAACCGGAAAATCTCCGAGCGCATTGCTTGACGCTGGCGGCGACTCATGGAATTGGCGACCGCATACGCAAGTGAGCGATCGGTTTGGGCAGGTTTTGGATAAAATGCTGGAATTCATTCCAGGGAAACGTTTTCAATCGGCAGATGCAGTAATGGCGATTCTGTTTCAGCCTCAAAAAGCGTCATTTGAGCTAAACCACGCGGTACCCGGAGCAGATGTCGATCGACGGAACTTGCGAAATCTTAGAGAGATCGACGAGACGGCATTAGTCCAATCGGAAGATTTTCAATCGTTGAATTCAGTGAATCCTGCTAATGCTGAAACCTGCTTGCCTCCTCACTTCAATTCGCCTAAGCATCCATTTGGAAAACAGCAAGTTTCCCTCAACCCGGTATTAATCGAGCGCTGCCGTGAAGAACTTGCCTATTTGATAGGCCCGATCGCCAATTTAGTGATTGAAGAAGTATTGGAAGATAAAGCACCTGCCTCTTTTCAGCAACTTGTTGATGCCCTAACCGAAGAAATTCCCGATCCTCAAGCCGCCCTAGAATTCCGGCGGAAGCTATTTTCCTAGCACCCAAAAACCATTGAACCACTAAAACATGAGGACACCAGGATACAGCAATTTTCAGATGAGTCAACCACAGACATAGAGGCGAACCGCCGTTCGCCTCTACACTGGAGTGTGATTTAAGTTTTGTGTCTTCGTGCCTTTGTGGAAGCCAAGTTAGCGTCCCTGTGAGTGAGAGCCGGATGTGCCTCCATGAGTATTGCGATTGATGCGTTTCATCGCAATCTCCAAACTCAATTGCATCCGTCTGAAAGCTTTTGCAAGATGGCCAATTTCATCATTTGAGGTTGCTTCAAACTCCATGTTAGTGTGTCCCGTACTTACTTCTTCAGCGACACGAGTCATCCGTTTAAGCGGACGAATCACCTGGCGATTTAACAACACGTTAACCATGAAAATGATTGCAATGAAGATAGCAAACACGATGCCCAAGATCAGAAATGAAGATTGATTGGCTTTCTTAATCACTCGGCTAGCCGGAACAGAAACAATCCTGGCACCGACAATTTCATTTAACTTCCAACCAAAGCCGTTGCTGGCTCCGTAGCGTTCAATCAGGCTTCTGGGTGCTTCTTCAGGCGATCGATGACACTCCAGACAACTTTCCTGTGTGATGCTGAGTGGACGGGCAATGTAAAACACTTGTCCGCTTGGAACTGAACGAAATCCACTTTGTTCTTTAAGATCAGTGTCCTTTCTAAACCGTTCGATCAATTGCGTCTCAAAGTTATCTGATTTATCTCGCAAATTCGTAGGATTGAGGGTCGCTTCTTTGTAGAAGAAATCGCGATAATCTGGATTCGCCCGAAATGATTCAAACACTTCACGAGCCGAATAGGCCGGAATCGTTTGGGGCAAAAATTCTGTTTCTAGCTGATCAGCCAGTTCCGGATTGATTTGAGTACTGGTGTAATCTCGGACTGAACCCATCGTTTCCATCAAAATCAATGCTGTGGCAGCCACGTCGTTTCTGGCATTATGCCGCAATACAGTTGACAAGATGATTCCACTTAGCGCTAGACCTGCAATTAAAATGATCGTCAGTAGAATCGTAAACTTCCGTCTCAGACTAAGATTTTTTAACATATTCAGGTGCACCGGATGTCAATAAGATTTTAATAAAGATTTCAATTAAGGCTCGGACGCCACCTCGACAGGCGAATTATATTGACTTCTCCTGTATAGAGGAATCACCGTCATCGGGGTCTATTCCGCATCTTGGGATTTTATTATTCTTGATTTATCATGTCGGTTAAGCCGCTATTGCAACCGCTTATTTCGTTAATTAATTCTTAATTTTGCTTCGCACCCTTAAGTGTGTGTTAGCGTTACTTTTTCTTAAGAAACTTATGCTTTCGCGCCGTTTTATTCTTGTCCAAATTTTCTGTCTGATCGGGTTCCTGGTAGTTGGGTGTAATTCGCAAGAAAGTTCGTCAGGGATCAATGAATTGACCATTGGAGTGGTCAGCTATGACGAAGGCGCGGTTTCACTCCAAAAGTATGAACGACTGCGGGATTATTTAGCTGAGCAAACAAAATCGATCGTCCAGCTTGAACCTGCTTATAACGAATTGCAGGCTGTAGAGCAAATCAAACGCAAAAATTGGGAAATTGTATTTGCGCCTCCAGGATTAGCGGCGATCGCCATTGACAAAGAACTCTATGTTCCACTATTTAGCTTAGAAGAAATTGATAGCATCCGTCGGGCTGTCATTATTGTACGAGCAGACAGCCCTGCCCAAACACTAATCGATCTCAACAACACAGTGATTGCGGTTGGCGAACCTGGATCAGCCGCAGGCTATTATCTACCGATTTATGACCTGTACGGCTTAATCTTGGCTGAAATCCGCTCTGCGCCCACCCCAAAAACCGCATTGGAATGGATTGATAACGGCTCAGTCAATGCAGGAGCCATGTCAGCCGAAGATTTTGAACGCTATCGACGCGACTTCCCTGCTACTGAATTTCGCAATCTCCACACGAGTCGCTGGATTCCACCAGGCGTTGTGCTGCTGGGTCCAACCGTCGATCGCAATCTGCAAGAGCAAATCGAGAGGGTGATGCGAGACGCGCCTCCCGATATCATCGGAGATGCAGGCTACGTTCCTACAGCTTCCATTCCAGACTACAGCCAGTTCATCGAACTCGTAAACAAAGTGTTGCCATTACGAGAACAAGTCAAACAAAAACCCGCTATCCTGCTCTATGAGGGCGATCCAGCAACAGGACAAGAAGTACTTGAAAAACCCACCTCCTACGAACCTGGCATTAAAGTTGGGAATTAGTTGGAGTGGGAATAGGGGATAGGGGATAGGGGACAAGAGATGGGAATAGAGGAAATAGGGGATTGTTCCCTCTTCCTTATTCATGCCATGTGCAACTTGTTTACATCTCCTGTGGGATGGGCGTTTCGCCTGTCCCGATCGGCGCAGGCAAGGTACCTACCCCATCAGGAATCAAGGCTGGTAGACATAGAGTTGCACATCGCGTTATTCCCTATTCCCTGTTCTCTATTCCGCTAATACACTTGCCTGGAACTTCCCAGACGTAAAATAATTCAAAAGAATTACGCATACCTAATTTTTGGTTTTTGACTGCAAAGCCGCATATGATTACCGTTCTCCGTGTTATGCCTTCTCTCAGCGTTAAGCCGTTTCTGGCACGATCGCTGATAATTGGTGCAATTTCTACTGCAAGTATTCTGTTTGGGCTAGTCCCTAACTTGCAGCACCCTACCTCTGGGTTCACTTTAGACTTTAATACTGCCGCTTACGCTCAGTCCATTTCTGATGAGGAGGTTATCAGTTATGCTCGATCGGTATTGGCGATCGAACCTTTTCGGCAAGCAGCATACGAACAAATCAAACAAATCACAGGGTCATCTAACGTTCCTCAAATTGCTTGTCACCGTCCAAGTAGTCTCAATGAGTTGCCAAGCAACATCCGCCAGATTGCAATAGACTACTGCAACCAAGCCATTTCGATCGTTGAGAGCAACAGCCTGACGATCAGCCGCTTTAACGAGATCACGGTTGCCCATCAATCCGATTCCACCTTATCAGAACGGATTCAACAGATAATTTTGCAGTTGCAGTAAAAGAGCTTTGAATTTTACAGCAATTTTCAAATCAATAAACCCCAAATCGCAGGGTGGGCATCGCCCACAACACTATGATCACTGGAGCGTTTATTTATGATCGGATGGGCACTGCCCATCCTACTGGAAATCGCTGTAAAACTTTAAAAGTCGAAGTAGATGTAGGGTGGAGCTTCGTTGGGTGCAAGTATCCATGCGGTGAAGAGACAAAGGGGGACGAGGAGAATTTTGACGAACCAGTTGAGTTGCAGTTTTAGTCCTCGGTGGATAGTATAGACGATCGCCATTGCTGCAACGAGTAGCCATAACCACAGGGTGAGATGGAGGCGATCGATTTGCAGTGTTTCAACGTAAACTTTCTGGGCGAATTGAACATCAGCAGGATGCCCAAACAAACGCTGCACCACCAACCCCGATTCTCTTAAATTTGGCAAACGGAAGAAGATCCATGATGTGAATACCATTCCCTGCGTCACTGCCCAAGCCAAAAGAATGCCGGGTATACTCTGCCACCAGTGCATCCACTGCCAACGTTTGGACATAGCATCGGTTAAACGATGAACCACGAGGGCAAGTCCGTGTAAGCCACCCCAGACTACAAATCCCCAGGCTGCGCCATGCCAGATGCCAGCAATCAGCATGATCACCATCAGGTTAAAGCAGGTTCGTTGTAATCCTTGGCGTGAGCCACCCAAAGGAAAGTAGAGATAATTTCTCAGCCAATCTCCTAGCGTCATGTGCCAACGTCGCCAAAAATCAGCGATGTTAGTGCAAAAATAGGGGAAATCGAAATTCTGTGGCAAATCGAAGCCCAGCAGGATCGCGCTGCCTCTGGCAACATCGACATAACCACTGAAATCGAGGTAAAGCTGCAAGCCATAGGCAAAGGTGGCTAACCATAAGTCTCCGCTCCCTGCTCGCTCCAGATTGCCGAAAATTAAATTAACCGCCGTGGCTAAGTGATCGGCTAACAGTAGCTTTTTCACAGCGCCGCAAGCGATTAACCACAGCCCTTCGGTGATCTGGCTTGGAGTAGGGAGTTTGAGATTTTGAAGTTGTCCTGCAAAGGGATGAAATCGCGTAATTGGACCTGAGATCAGCTTTGGGAAGAATAGTTTGTAGGCGGAAAACTTGAGAAAATCATGAGTCGCAGGCGCACCTCGATAAACATCGACCAGGTAAGCGATGCACTCAAAACTGAAAAAGCTTATCCCCAATGGTGCAATGACATGAGTCCGAATCCAGTCGGCATTTTCCTCGGCGGCTGGTAGATTGAACCCTTCCCCAACTGAATCGAGCAAGAAAGGCACATATTTGAACCCAAGCAGCAGCAGCAAGTTGAGAATGATCCCAACCCAGAGCAACTTGAGCCGACGGCGGTTCCAGTCTTGCTGAGCAAACTGCCACTCCTCGTTCTCAATCCGCCAATCCATCGGGGCACCGATCGCCTGCCCAACATAGAACGTGACCAACGTCATCACCAAAAGCATCGGCGCATACTGAATCTGCAAGGAACTGTAGAAAACCAGACTGGCAACCAAGATCACGCTAAGTTTGAGCGATCGTCCCTCCACCGACCAGTAGATTCCCAGGACACTGAGTAGAAATAGCGCATAAATGATGGATAGAAAAGACATGGTTTAAGAGGGAGTAGGGAATGGGGAGTGGGGAGTAGGGAATAGGGAATGGGGAGTGGGGAGTAGGGAATAGGGAATGGGGAGTAGATGAGTGATGGAGTTGAGGAGTTGGGGAGTGATGGAGTCGAGGAGTCAGTAGAACATTCCCTCATCCCCTCATCCCCTCATCCCCCTCGCGGCGCATGGGGCACAAATTGACCAGCGTTGCAGTTCTCCGGGTGGAGTAGGACATTGGCAGACGGGGCAGGGGGGGAGGTGTTGCGATCGGGCTTGTACGGTTTTTGCCCAGATTTGAAAGGCGGTCTGAGGATTGGAGGGGGGTGCGTTAGAAGGTTGTTTCGATCGAACGGATACCTCCTCGCGGGGATGAGTGAGTTGGCTGGGATGATTCTGCCACAGGATATCGGATTCGGAGATATTTGCATCCTCGGAGGACGACGATCGCCACTGCGCTGTAGAAAACCGGATATCGGTTAATTCCAGGGTGAGTCGGGCGTTGAGCTTTTCTAAAATTCGCTGGCGTTCAAATGCTAAATTTTGTGCCCATACGGGGTTAGAGGTTGCTACGTGTAGCACTCGCCGTTGAACATAAATGGGGCGAGTTTGCACGGCAACGGCTGTTCCAACAATCTCTGCCCAACTGGAGAGCAACTGTTGAAATCGCTGTCGTTCTTTCCAGGTGTTTTGATTCTCTAAGCGACCGAGAAGGTGATTGAGAGGATGGAGAGACATTGTGAGTGAGGGGATGAGAGCAGTTTTAAATATTTTCTGAGAAATCCGCTATTATAAGCAGTCAGGATGATGGTGAGGGGGCATCTATCGCTACATATGGAGAAAAACTGAGAGTGTATAGGCTGATAGCTCCATATTTATAGGATCACGAGTTTGGCAAGCGATCGCCGATCGGGCTGATGACTGGGCGATCGTTTGGCTAGTTCGATCTTCCGTTAACACATTTTGATAAATTTTCGTTCGTAAAACGGGCAGGAGTACTGCAATGAGCCAAGGTTCCTCTACTCAATTCTCTACTTCGTCAACTTCAAGCCTGCATCCGGTTTTGCAGAAGGCTCTTGATAGTTTGGATGTTGAACTGGAGGAGGAGTTGATTCGGTATCGCCGTCAACGATATCGCAAATCAGAACAGGTTGGGCAAAATTATCGGTATGGCGGTAGTAAAAGGTCAACTGGCGGAACGGCAACCCCAGAACTCCCGGATATGGCTCCTTCTTCTGGTTCTTCTGAGTATTCTTTGCCTCAAGCTATTCCTCAGCCAACGCCACACCGTCTAACGCCACAACCTTATTCGGTGTCGGCATATCGGGAGATGTACCAGGGTTTGGAGGGGGATACGCAGGAGGAATCGATCGCCCCTCGTCCAAGTCTTTACTCTCCTCAGCCGCCGATCGGCCAAACTTCATCGGCTTCGCTGTCTGCGTTGATGGCGATCGATCCTCATTCACCTCATTCGCCTGAATCAACTCCTGCGGCGGATGATCTGTGGCATTCCAATCCTCCAGAAGCCCCTGATGATTATCTGGAATCTACGGAAGAGTTGCTCAGAAGTATTGCGGAGGAAGAGCCAGAACTCCGCGCAGAACCAGAAGCCAGATTACTCGATTCGCTGCTGACTCCCTTGGGAATTGGCTCAATGCTGCTGCTTTTGTTTTCTAGCGTGATGTTGGGGTATGTAATCATGAATCCAGCCAGCCTGGATTTTTGGTCTGCACGAGAGGACGGTAGCGGTAAGGCTGTCACGGAGGATGGTACATCGCCAGAAAGTTTTGCTTCACCCATGATTCCAGATTCTCCCAATTTGGCAGCTGAGGAATTTGTGGATTTAGATATCAACAGCTTAAGCACGATTCCCCAAAATTCAGGACGATCGCCTATAGCTTCTCCCAATCCAAATGCCTCGCCTAATCCGTCTGTCGCGCCAGCCGCTAATCTACCCCAAGCGCCGACGGTAGCATCTGTGCCTGAGTCAGCGCCAGTCTCTCATTTGCCAACAGTGCCGATCGACTCGGAGCCGCCTGCTGCTGAGTATGTGCCAGAACCCGCTCCGCAGGAATATTCTGAGCCTGCCAGTGAACCGCCGATCGCCAGCGATCCTGCGCCATCGGCTCCGTCGGAAGTGGCAGTGGCTCCAGTCGCCAGCCCGCCAGCCGGAAATTATTACTACGTCGTAACCGATTACACAGGCGATCCTAGTCTGGAGCAGGCTCGTGAAGCCATTCCTGATGCTTATGTGCGAAATTTCCCAGAGGGCGCAGAAGTGCAATTGGGAGCGATGAGCAATGAAGCGAGAGCCGAGGAATTGCTTCAGGAGTTGCAAGCGCAAGGAATTCCGGCACGGATCATTCAACCCTAGATTCCTACAGCACCTCTACATGGTTGGGTGTTAGCATCGGCAAAAGGAAATGAGGGAGCGATCGTGGAGTGCCTCCAGAGGAGAAACTAGAATAACATTCAACACTCAGGAACCGATCGCTATGACTAAACTCCTCACTATTCAAATCCCCGAAGACCTGGAACAACAACTCATCCTCCGCGCTGCTCAACTCAATATCCCGGTTGAAACTCTCATCCTGGAAACCCTTGTTCAACTTGTCCAGCAGCCCGATCCTGACGACACTCCCAAAGAAGTTGTCCTAGCCAGTCTCCACCGTGCCCTTGAAGACGCACAGGTAGGTCGAGTCTACCCGATCGAAGAACTTTGGGATGGTATTGATGACTGATTCTCCACCTGTCCGTGTCCAATTTGCCAACGAATTCAAAGTCGAACTTCGCACCCTCGCCAAACGCTATCGCCAAATTCGTACCGACCTTCAGCCCTTGATTGAACAACTTCAAGCAGGGGAATTGCCTGGTGACCAAATTTCTGGCACAGGCTACACCGTCTTCAAAGTTCGTATCAAAAATAGTGATATCTGCAAAGGGAAAAGCGCAGGTTATCGCATTATCTACCAAATCCTCTCCCCCACCTCCGTCTTGCTGTTGTTAATCTATGCCAAATCCGATCGCACCGGTGTCTCTACCAAAGAAATTCAAGCTGTGATCAAGAAATTCCAATCCGACCAAGCACAGTAACCATAGAGCCAATCAATGCGATCGCCCACAAGCCCTATGGGTTGATGAAAGCAACGATGGCGATCGGCAAGAGGAAATGAGGGGGCGATCGCAGCACTCCAACCGTTGAAGCTGGAATGTTGGATGGCGATCGCCAAACATCGCTCTTAGATTAATCGTAGGTTGGGTTAGAGCATGAAACCCAACACCCGCATAGGTTATGCCTCGCTAACTCATGAAAAGTGGAGGGGCAACGGTTCAGTAAAAAGCCCGACCATTTGACTTCCAAGGTTCACGATTGAGGCTCAGAAGCTCGAAATTGGAGCAAATTGCTTGAGGTTCCAGGTTCTGAGCTTTAATTCTGGAGCAAACAGGTCAAAGTTTCGAGCAAGAAGGTTGGAGTTCCGAGTTCAGAAGTCGGAGTTTCGAGCAAAAAGGTCAGAGTTTCGAGTTCTGTGCGGCAGGCTGCGGGTTTGAATCACCTCTGGGATCGGTTCGGCAGCAAGGCGGGGCAGAATTCCAACGCCCAAATTTTGCATCACCATACTGACGATCGTCGAATCTTGATTGATTTTGTGGACGATGTTAAGCGGTGCCGCAAATCTGGCAAAATGTCTGTAAAGGTCAATCTCGCAGGGTTGATCGGCAGGTGGCACGATCAAAGGCAGGGTGGCAATATCAGTCCAGGTTGGCGGATCACTGAATTTTGTGTTGGGCGGGATCAGCAGCACATATTCATCGCGAAGAATTTCCCAGGCTTCAAATTCATCCGTCGTTGGTAACAGGGTGAAGCCAATATCTGCCCGTCCTTCGCGGAGGATTTGCTCCGCATCCAGATGAACGGGGCATTCCACGATCGTCACATTCACCTCTGGAAAGCGATCGTGAAACTTGGCGATCACGGCTGGCAAGGCGTTAAACCATCAGGGCCGTATCAGTCTGAGCCATGTTCATCATGCCAGAGTAAACCAACCCACGCTGCATATCGATCGTCAGAATCGTGCCGTCCCGAATCACGTCAGTTGCGTTTTTCATGCCTACAATCACAGGGACACCCAATTTCAAACCAATGACTGCCGCATGGCTCGTGAGGCTCTCTTCTTCAGTGACGATTCCGGATGCTTTGCGAATGACATCGACGTAATCAGCACTGGTTTTGGGAACCACCAAAATTTCTCCAGGATTAAAGTTCCCTAGTTCAGTGCTGCTATGTGCCACTCTTGCCCGACCGCTCACTGATCCTTGTCCGATGCCAATCCCCTTACCGAGGACAGCCGTCACCACTTCAACTTTGATCAAATCTGTTGAACCAGATACGCCTTGAAGCGTTCCGGCGGTCATTACAACCAGATCGCCTTGATGCAAAAACCCTTTTTCCTGAGCCACATTGATCGCGGCCTGAAAGGTTTGACCTGTCGAGGGTAAGTTCAGCACAAGGAGCGGTTTTACCCCCCACACGAGTTGTAACTGACGCGCCACATCCACATGGGGGGTCACAGCCAAGATGGGTTTGCGAGGGCGGAACTTCGAGACGTTACGGGCGGTTGCACCCGTTTTTGTCAATGGCATGATCGCGGCGGCTTGCAATTGTTCCGCAATTTGACTGACCGCTTGGCTGATGGAATTGGGGATCGATCGCCCCGGCACTTCCTCAAAACTGCGATTAATTGGCATTTCTTGCTCAATCCGGGTGGCAATTCGCGCCATTGTTTCTACGGCTTCGACTGGATATTTGCCTACAGCCGTCTCATTGGAGAGCATCACGGCATCGGTGCCATCCAGAATAGCGTTTGCTACATCCGAAATTTCGGCTCTTGTGGGGCGAGGATTATTCACCATGCTGTCCAGCATTTGGGTCGCGGTAATCACCGGAATGCCCAAACGGTTCGCCGTTGTAATCAAGCGCTTTTGCAACACAGGCACATCTTCAGCCGGAAGTTCTACGCCCAAATCGCCCCGTGCCACCATCACGCCATCGCAGAGCGAAAGCACCGCTTCCATTTGTTCGATCGCCTCATGCTTCTCAATCTTGGCGATCACAGGCACATTTTTTCCGGCACTAGCAATTAGCTCTTTAATCTCCAGCATATCTTGCGGATTGCGGACAAAGCTCAGCGCCACCCAATCCACACCCTGATCTAGCCCAAACACCAGATCTTCTTTATCTTTATCAGTAAGGGCACGGATGGACAAGTAAACCCCTGGAAAATTGACGCCCTTGTTATTGGACAAGACTCCACCGACAACGACCCGACAGTGAAGTTCTCCCTTGGCTGGATCAACTTTCTCCACACGCATTTCCACCCGACCATCATCCAGCAGAATTGTCGAGCTTTCTGGCACTTCCTCCGCTAACGCCTTGTAGGTGACAGAACTAATCTCCTGCGTCCCTGCGACTCGATGGCTTGTCAGAATGAAGGGATCGCCCTTCTTCAGCGCGATCGAACCATCTTCAAATTTGCCCAAGCGAATTTTGGGTCCTTGCAAATCTTGCAGAATCCCCACAGGTTGATTCAGTTCAAAAGAAACTTGGCGAATCAGGCGAATGTTGCGTTGATGATCATCGTGGGTTCCGTGGGAGAAATTGAGGCGAAGCGTCGTAGCTCCCGCTTCAATCAGGTCACGGAGGACCTCTGAGCTACTCGTTGCAGGTCCGATCGTAGCGACTATTTTGGTTCGACGGAGGGAATGGTGTGGGTGCATGAACGTTTTGGGTGCATGAGTGTCCGAGCGTTGAGGCAGAGCGGATTACGAGACCCCCGACTGCCATAAAGCGGCAACAGGGATAGTATCATGTTTGGCAATCCCATACCCATAAATACCCCATCTTTCTTAGAAGAACGGAGAACTTTACGAGATTTACATGAGGATCGCTTCATTCTTCTCCATCCCAAAACCTGAAAAAAGTTTTATGGTAAAGAAGTGTAAATCGGATGACTTGGTTATGCAGTGGCAGGATGTTTATGGCAATTGGGTTTTGGTTCCCCCCCGACCTATTGCAATCATTCATTTTTTAGGTGGCGCGTTTGTGGCGACGGTTCCGCAAGTCACCTATCGCAGTTTGCTGGAATACCTGGCAAGTCAAGGATTTGTGATCGTTGCAACTCCGTTTGTCAACACATTGGATCACACGGCGATCGCCCAACAAGTCATGCGCCTCTCCAATCTGGCACTGGAGTATGTCCAGGAGGAGGTGATCCGAGTTCGTTCCCTGCCCATTTATGGCATTGGGCATAGCATGGGCTGTAAACTGCATTTGTTGATCGGCAGCCTGTTTCCGCAAGAAAGAGCCGGAAATATCTTGATTTCCTTTAACAATTATCCAGCGCGACGGGCAATCCCGATGCTGGAACAAGTCTCACAGTTCTCGCGGTTTACCTCGCAATTTGCCACCCAAGTGACCTCACAATTTCTTCCCCAGGTTGTTATTCCTGCATTCGA
The DNA here is from genome assembly GCA_012033255.1 of Cyanobacteria bacterium RU_5_0. Taxonomy (GTDB): domain Bacteria; phylum Cyanobacteriota; class Cyanobacteriia; order Elainellales; family Elainellaceae; genus JAAUSF01. The sequence goes on along the minus strand of JAAUSF010000059.1, from coordinate 15,986 downwards.
TGTGGAATTCACACCGTCTCCAGAAGCAACCAATCAACTGATTGCCGAACAGTATCAAGTGAAGCGTAATCTGCTGATTAAGTTCACCGACGACACGATCGACCAAACCCGATCGCTTTCCCAAGCCATCCTAGAACGCTTTCCGACCCTCACTGCTGTTCAGATCTTAAAAGGCAATCATCTCACGCCGATCGGTCAAGATATGAATTGGCAAACGACAGAATTCTCGCCATTCGATGCGATCGGTCAGTTTGTTAAACAAGAAATATCTCGCGATTTAAACCAACTCAAACGATCGGTGTTGATGTGGCTTGATCCGCTTTCGATCGGTAATCGGTAATAGGTGTTATAGCTGTAGTCAGCTAAGTTAGGACAGGGACATTTTTGTGGGGCGGCTTCGCCGCCCCACAAAAATGTCCTAACCAATAGCGCTATCGCTATAATAATCGGATTCCTTGTAAGGCGCGGCTTTCAAGATAGGGGTGAAGGGTCAAGTCCCTCCACCCCCATTGTTTGAATAGGCGAAACATGATTGAGGAATGAGGTGCAGGGCGATCGATCTTCAGTTCTGCTCATCTAGATTCTTTGAATGGTTTAAATTTTTCCTAGATCGATTCCAGAGACTATTCTCGATCGTTTTAGCTCGATTCATTCTTTGTTCTTCAATCCTGATTTCTTCAGCATTTGCGGTGTTAATCGTGCTATGTGCTAATTCAGGGTGCGCTTGAGAGATGGAATACGGGAAAGGACGAAATAATCTAGGAGCAATACGGCTAACAGGGAGAACCCAACGAGCGGGAAGGCAATTCCTAAAACAGCGACGATCGCCATCGGCACTTTCCACGATTGCACATATTCTGGTAGCGCGGGCGCACCCAATCGGTTCGCCGGACGACGACGCCACCACATGACGGCTCCACTAACTGACAGCAGGATCACAATCAGACAGGCAAGCAACATCAACAGTTGGTTTCCTATCCCAAAGTATTTGCCCATGTGAATCGCAATGCCCATTTCCACGGTTTTTGGCAACCAACCATAATCTTGCCAACGGACATCCGCCAATACGGTGCCACTATATTGATCCATATGCATCGTGACTTCTTGGGTTGGATCATCGGGAAAGGCAGAAATAGTATATACTCCAGTTTCACCTTCTGGAAAGCTGACACTGAATCCGGGTGGGGCATTTTTGGCTTGAGCCAGGGCAATTATCGAATCCAGATTGACGGGAGTGCTTGGGGGAATGGTTTCACGATCGCCAGACGATAACTCCGGATTGTGTTGGTGTTGATGTTCAGACGCATCGGATTGAGGCATTGGTAGTCTCTCCACTGCCCAAGGTACCGTCTGAGTGCCCTGTTGATTTAAGCTGCCTGTTAAAACGGTGGATTGCGGCACATCGTTCCACATTGGGGCTGGAAAGCGATTCCAAACTTGCACAAATGTTTCACCCCAAAAGCCTGACCAGGGCAATCCAGTTAAGATGAGGAACGCTACCAACACTATGCCGTAGAAGCCAGGGACAGCGTGGAGATCGCGCCAAAATATTCGTCTGCCACTCCGCAGACGAGGAATGAATGTTCCCCATAGGGTGAATCCGTTGCGTGGCAACCATAAATATAGTCCAGTGATCAGCAAAACCAGTCCCCAACACGCGGCTAGCTCTACGAGATAGTCTCCCGTTTTTCCGATCATCAATTCACCATGTATTTTGCGAACGATCGCCTGAAGGTTATTGTCTTCATCCCGATCGCCCAATACCTGCGCTGTGTAGGGATTTACAAATGCAGTCAACGTCTGATCGTCTGCTAATTTCAGTTCAACTTCACTACTGCGATCCGGGGCAATATTAGGTATAAACTTCGCTACTGTCGCCTCGGGATATGCCGTTTGTACAGCTTCTAGTTGTTGCGTATAGGGCAACAGTGTTCCAGTGGGTTGCACGAATAGGCGATCGGGATACATCACTGTATCTAACTGAGGTTTGAACAGATAAATGATGCCTGTGATCGCCAATATCAGCATGAAAGGAATCACAAACAGTCCTGCATAGAAATGCCAACGCCAGACGGTGCGATAAAAGCGATTAACAGGGGATTCGGCGGTAGATGGAGCGTTTATCAACGGAGGTACATTTCTCATGGGGCACACAGCCTGCTGGATATAGAGACGGGCTTGAATATGCCTGAAATGCAAATAAATGTCAAAAGACGCGCCGTCTCACTTGCTTGAGTAAGGGCGCACGGCGGTTCGCCCCTACGTTTACACAAAAACAAACGGGGTACCTTTCTGATACCCCGCAAATGTGTATTAACCTACCCGTACTAGTCTTCGGCGTTTAGTTATCGTATACCCGACATTCGTCAGCTTCTGGATTGGCTTCGCAGTATTGCTGAAACGAGGTTTTTGCAGGTTCAGCTTTCTGCTTTTGGTGTGAAGCTTCGGCTTGGAGTTCCTCTACGACATCCCAGGCGGCAGCACATTCAATAGAGCCGTCACCTTTGATTTCACAGACTTCGCGAGCCTCTGCCCGCTCTTTTTCAATTTGATCGTTGATATTGCTCATGGACTTCCTGTTTCAGTGAGTTCTGCTAAGGTACAAAACTTTACTATTTCCAGAGTAACCTAACCGGAGACTGTGTTAAGTCACCTCATTGGGTGGTTTTGCCGATCCCAATCTATTTATTAATATGCCCGAAGTCAGGATCAGTCAGCCAAAATTAAGCCTCTTTCTTAAGATTCGGACATCGATCGCCCAAATGAGCGAATGGCTAGGCGGACTGTAATCGAAACGGCATATTAATGGGCGATCGGCTTCTAGCTTGTGCGCTTTGCTACTAAAAACCTCGTTACACTAGAACAGACAGGACAATTAATCGCATAACAAACTAATAAGTAGCTAAACAGAGTTAATTACACATCTTGTGGGATGGGCATCTTGCCCGTCCGGACGGGTGAGGAAACCCACCCTTACAATTAATTAGGTTCACCTACGATATCTGCAAGTTCCGCTCGGGGGAATTGGTAATAGGCTATTAAGTAGCTCTATCACAATTTGTCAGGAATTGATTCTCCATTCTTCCCGATCGTTGGTTTGTATCACCAATAGTGAGATCACTGAGACGAAACGACAATGGTTGAACCCATGATGAACTCAATGAAATGGGCTAGTGCGTTATCAACCCGTCCTTCTTTGGAGGCTGCTGTTGAAGAGGTAGCTGAGCAAGCACGGCAGATGCTCCAAGCTTCCGCCGACTTAGGAATAGTATTTATCTCATCAGCCTTCACCAGCGAATATTCCCGTCTGATGCCTCTACTCCGGGAAAGGCTTTCAGTTCCAGTATTGATCGGCTGTAGCGGAGGCGGCGTTGTGGGGATGACGGCGATCGGTCAAGTTCGGGAAGTCGAGGATGAGCCTGCCCTCAGTTTGACGCTTGCCCATTTACCTGACGTGAATATTCATGCTTTCCATATCTCAATGGAGCAACTCCCAGACTTAGACAGTCCTCCGGAGGCGTGGGTGGAGTTAGTGGGCGTATCCCCTCAAGAGCAACCCCAATTCATTCTCTTTACCGATCCGGCTTCCCCAGGAATCAGTGAACTGTTGCAGGGGATGGACTTTGCTTATCCAGAATCAGTGAAAGTTGGAGGGTTAGCCAGTATTAGCCCCATCACGGGTTCTGGAGGATTGTTCTATGATTATCGGCGCAAACAAGGCGGAACAGTCGGGGTAGCCCTGAGTGGAAAGATTATCCTGGAGGCGATCGTGGCTCAAGGGTGCCGTCCGATTGGTCAGCCCTATCGCGTTGTAGAGAGCGAACGAAATGTTGTGATGCAGTTGGAGGAGCAACCCACAGACGATGCGGTCTCCTGTGGTTTAACCCGCACTCCTTTAGAAGCCCTCCAATCCCTTCTCCAATCTCTCAATGAAGACGATCGCTCTCTGGCGCAGCGTTCTCTGTTCATTGGGGTGGCTCAGAGTTCTTTCAAACAAAACCTAGAGCAAGGGGATTTCCTGATTCGGAACTTATTGGGTGTTGATCCCAGAACGGGAGCCATTGCGATCGGCGATCGAATTCGTTCGGGTCAGCGTATCCAGTTTCACCTCCGCGATGCCAACACCTCTGCCGCAGATCTGAGAACCCTGCTTGAACGCTATCAAAAACAAACTCAACCCTCTTCCACTGTTGGCGCATTGATGTTTTCCTGCATGGGGCGAGGCGAAGGACTCTATAACCAGCCCGATTTCGACTCAAGCCTGTTCCATGAATTTCTGTCTGTCCCCGTCAGTGGTTTCTTCTGTAGTGGTGAAATTGGGCCCGTCGGCGATACCACTTTCTTGCATGGCTACACATCAGTATTTGGGATTTGCCGTCAACCTGATTGAGGGGATGAATTCAACCCTGAGAAGTCGGATCAAAAGTCCCCCAAAGTTGGGGGACTTAGGGGGCTGAATTCAGTTAACGCAAAGTCGCTAATTTTTCTGCAATTGCAGGATTTTGGCGACGACTGCCAAGCTTTCTTCGTAAAGCGGATCGCGTCCCCAACGCTGTAATTGCTGACTCAGAAGGAATTCAGCTTTTTGGTCGTTGGTAGCAGTCACTTGTTCAGTGCGACAGCTTTGGGCACTTCCGCCTGCTTCCATCCGCATACAGCCTGTGGATTCAGAGCAAAGGATTGTGCAGCAATCGGCGTTTAGGTTAGTCGAGGTCAGGCGAAGCCCGATCAAATCTCCAATGATTTCTCCGGCATCGGCAGTCGGAATGGCAGCAAGTTCGGCGGCGATCGCCAATCCATTTGTGCCTGTAAAGTGAATATGCTTCAAATCATAGTCGCCGCCCGTCTCAGTGTAAGCTCCAGGCTGCCAATTCAGCCGACTGGCAAACCAACCCAAAAACATCAAGGCTTGTGCTGCATTCCCCTTTTCGTAGTCGATGGTAATGCGATCGATCTCCGATAGTGCTACTCGACGCTCCGGCGGATCAAATGCCGATGCTGCCAGTTCTTGCCAAGCTGAGAGGCGGTGCCAGTTCAGATCGGCAACATAGGTATCTGACTCGATCATTTCTTGAATCTTGAGGAACTCGGCTTCTGGGTCGCTGAAATAGGACGAGTCTAGAATCAAGCAGTTGCAATTTTCCTCCAGCTTTTTAAATAGCTCTTGCTCTGGGTTAGGTGTTGCCTTCCACCAAACAAACTTGGGCAAGCCCGGAATCAGCAATGACGAAACCATACTGCTCACCCGATTCAGAGCTTCTTTTGTCCCGCGCAGCGTAATGTATTCACAGCAAATCAAGCTACCGCTAGAGGTAGTTTTTTCGATCGGGCAATACGCCGAGACTTGCGCTGTCACCCCCTGATCTTCACCAAAAATCGGAGAAAGCGTGATGATGCGGCAAGGGTTTTGCACCGCGATCGCTTCACTAAGCGTATAGCCTCTCGCATCCATATTAGGAACTCTCAGCCGATCGACTGGCAATCGTGCCACCTCTTCCCGCAGCTTTGCCAGCGTTTCTGTATCGACACGACCCGTCAGCCTCAGCCCGTAGGATTTCTGAGCCGCCAACACAGCCTCCTTCGTAGCAGAGCCATGCACACCGTCGATCGGACTCTTATAAAATCCGAGAATCGCTAATAGCTGCTGAAATTCTTCCGGCTCATACACCACCATACTAAAGGTGGTCGCACGAATCGCCGCCGGAGTTCCTTTATCACCATTCTGACTATGCCAAATCTGGCTCAACTCCGCCTCAATTTCATTGAGAGAGATATCTTTCGGTTTCTGTAAGGTAACAAGTGGTGTAGTAGTCATAGGTGCATGGGTTGTAAGGGGTGAGTTTTGAGTTTTGAGTTTTGAGAGGGATGAAGGATGAGGCATGGAAAGGTTTGGAGCAGAGATGTAAAGGTTTAAGTTTCAAGGTTTGAACTCAATCTAACAACTCAACACTCAAAACTAAGAATTTAGAGCTTATTCATCCTTCATCCTTCTACAGTCTGCGCCAACGCCGATTGTCTCGATTCAACAACAGTTCTGCTTCGATCGGCCCCCAACTTCCAGCTTCGTAAAGCGGGATCACTTCCGGAGGGGCAGGTGCATCCCAGACATTGAGTAAGGGGGTAAGGATACGCCATGACGCTTCGACTTCATCGCCACGAGTGAACAGGGTTTGATCGCCCAACATACAGTCAACCAGAAGGCGGGCATAAGCATCTGTATTCGCCTGACCAAATGCAGTGTCGTAACGGAAATCCATGTCTACCGATCGCGTCCGCAGTGATGTTCCCGGAGTCTTGACTTCAAACCGCATCGATATCCCTTCATCCGGTTGAATTCGTAGGGCTAGCACATTGGGATTGGCTTGCCTCGAAGCCGATTGGAACATCAAAAACGGAACTTCTTTAAACTGAATCGCGATCTCCGTCACCTTCTTGGGCATCCGCTTGCCTGTCCGCATATAAATTGGCACTCCCTTCCAACGCCAGTTGTCAATGTAGAGTTTCAAGGAGGCGTAGGTTGGAGTTGTTGAACCAGGACTAGCACCATCTTCATCCCGGTAGCCTGGAACCATTCTACCGTCTCGCCATCCGGCTGTGTATTGTCCTCGAATGGCTGAATTCTCAATGTGGTCAATATCCGCAATATGGGTTGCCTGAAGCACTTTCACCTTCTCGTTGCGAATGCTATCTGCATCCAGCGAGTTTGGCGGCTCCATTGCGCTCAAACAGAACAACTGCATCAGGTGGTTTTGCACCATATCTCGCAATGCGCCAGCGGTTTCGTAGTAGCCTGCGCGTCCTTCCAAGCCAACGGTTTCCGCCACAGTGATTTGGAGGTGATCCACATACTGACGGTTCCAAAGTGGCTCAAAAATGGCGTTGGCAAAGCGGAACACCATCAGGTTTTGGACGGTTTCTTTGCCCAGGTAGTGGTCGATGCGGTAAACCTGCTTTTCATCGCAAACCTTCCGCACCACTTGATTCAGGGCTTGAGCAGAGGTGAGGTCTTTGCCGAAGGGCTTTTCAATGACCAGGCGATGTTTGGCTGGATCGGGCAGCATATCGGCGGTTCCAAGCTGCATAATCGCTTCTGGGAAAATCGAGGGGCCACTGCCAGATAAAATACTCGATTTCCGTGAGTCCCTCGCAAGTTGTCTAGCTCAGCCAACCGTGCTTTCAGCTTTTGGTAACCCACTGGGTCATCCATGTCAGCAGCGCAGTAGAATAAGCCTCTGGCGAAGTCCTGCCAAATTTCTTCTTTGCCTAACCCACCACCGAACTGTTCTATCCCTTCGCGCATATGCTCTCGGAAGAAGTCATCGCTCCACTCGCGACGGGCGACTCCAACGATCGTCAGTTCGGGTGGCAATCGACGCTCCAATTTCATTTGATAGAGCGCAGGAACCAATTTGCGTTGGGTGAGATCACCGGAAGCTCCAAAGATAGTAAGGATCTGGGGTTCAGGAATCCGGTCTTGCTGTAAGCCAATACGAAGGGGATTTTCGAGTAAAGTAACCATGTTTAGGGAGTAATGAATGGAGGGTAGCGATCAACGGGGACTCAAGACTTTGATATAGCAGGAAATAGGAGTGTGACTGTATTCATTCCTACGATCTTGCTTGGGTTGAGCATCTGGAGTTAGAAGATAGGCGATCGAACTTAAATTATGATGAATGCTCGATTAAAGCTCGGCAACCCAAACAGGTTGCTTTGAGCCGCCTAGGGTTGAGAAGTCAGAATTTCTCGTTCTTTCTGCTCTCGATCGCGTTCCTGGATGAATGATTCTACAAGGGTCACATCCTCTTTACTGCCAATGACTAAGGGAGTCCGGGTGTGAACCTTATCAGGGATCACGTCAAGGATATCTTGAGTGCCAGTGCTAGCTCTACCACCTGCTTGCTCAATCAGGAAGGCGAGAGGAGCCGATTCATAAAGCAGCCGCAATTTGCCCTCTGGCTTTTTGACGGTGCCTGGATAGAGAAACACTCCACCCTGGAAGAGGATGCGGTGAACGTCACCCACAAGTGCGCCACTGTAGCGAGCCGTATATCCTTCATGTCGATGGACGTAACGGATATAGTCGCGGATCGGATCATCCCACTGCCAGAAATTCCCTTCATTGACGCTATAAACCGGTCCGTGATCGGGAATACGGATGTTTTCCGATGAGAGAATGAATTCACCGAGGCTAGGGTCAAGGGTAAAGGCATGAACTCCTTTGCCGATCGAATAGACCAGCATGGTGCTTGGGCCATAGAGAACATAACCTGCGGCGATCTGCTTTCGTCCATTTTGGAGCAAGTCTTTGGCTGAACCGTCCAGGTCTTCACCCTCCTGCCGCCGCACAGCGAAGATGGAGCCAACGTTAAGATTGATATCTACGTTGGAGGAACCATCAATCGGGTCGTAAAGCAAGGTATAGCGACCGATCGGGCAGTTTTCAGGGATGTAGTAAGGTTTCTCCATCTCTTCAGATGCGAGACGGCAAACCAGTCCACTTTGCTCAAAGACGGATATAAAAACCTGGTTCGCGAACACGTCCATCTTCTTAACCGATTCGCCCTGCACATTCGTGCGTCCGGTGAAGCCTAGCGCATCTTCGACTAATCCAGCTCTTGTCAGGCGACGGGCGATCAGCTTGGCGGCGAGGGCAATGCGGTTCATTAAAGCGCTCAGGTCTTGTGCCTCTGCGGAAAAACTCTGAAGCTGTTGCAAAACATGTCGAGACAGAGTGGTGCAATCCCGATCGAGCAAATGCTGGTGGTCGAGATCCAGTGATTGATCCACATCAGTCATACATTCCTCCCATTAGGGTGTGTTGGCGTTTGGGGCTGCCCTTCACCCTCTATGATAAAAAGGCATTTTCGGAAGAGGGCTTACCTTTAGCTCATCTATAGAAACTCACTCGCAACAAAACTACAGGAAAGTTGGCGATCGGGCGGTGAATTTTGAAGAATCAAGGCAGAGCGATCGTCTCATCCCCCCTAGCGGGATAATAACTGTAGCGAACGATACGATTAAGCCAGAAAACTGAGTGATCTGCAATCGGATCATCAACGTTCAGCTATCAGTAGTTTAGCTAGCTGCCTTCAGCATTTCACTGACCGCTAGATAAATCACAGCAAATGGCTGATCAAATTGGCTGCATTGCTTTTGATTTGAAGCATCATTTGAAGCATCAGGAGGTAGCTATGGGTGGACAAAAGCGAATCGGAATTTTGACCAGTGGCGGGGATTGTGCTGGCTTGAATCCTGTGATCCGAGCGGTGGTTCACCGAGCCATCTCGGCTTACGATTGGGAAGTTTTGGGAATCTGCCGTGCAACGAATGGGCTGATGGCGCGTCCTGTGGATGTCATGATGCTAGATATCCCGCAGGTCGATTCATTGCTGACGATCGGCGGGACAGTTTTGGGCACGACCAACAAAGGCAACCCGTTCGCGTTTCCGATGCCAGATGGGACACTGGGCGATCGCTCCTCTGAGATCATTGAAGGCTATCACCTGCTGAACTTGGATGCGATCATTGGCATTGGGGGAGACGGCAGCATGGCAATTCTGCGTCAACTATCACACCAGGGCGGCTGGAATCTTGTTGGCATTCCCAAAACCATTGATAATGACCTCGGACTTACTGAGCGATCGATCGGGTTTGATACGGCGGTCAACATTGCCACAGAAGCCCTCGATCGTCTCCACTTCACAGCAGCTAGCCACTCACGAGTCATGATTTTGGAAGTCATGGGGCGGGATGCCGGACACATCGCTATCAGCGCCGGGATCGCAGGCGGAGCCGACGTGATTCTCATTCCCGAAATTTCTTACAGCATTGAAAAAATCTGCGAAAAAATTCACGAGCGTCAAGCACGGGGACAAAACTATTGCCTGATTGTCGTTGCTGAAGCCGTGCGAACCGAATCCGGCGAACCAATCACGAAAGCCGAATGCCAGGGACAGGTTCGTTTTGGTGGAATTGGGCATTATCTTGCCGATCGGATTGCTGAGGGCAGTGGAGCCGAAACCCGCGTTACGGTGTTAGGACATGTCCAGCGAGGCGGGATTCCTTCTCCACTCGATCGCTTAACGGCGGCTGCCTTTGGAGTTGCGGCGGTTGATTTAATCGCTGAGGGTAAGTTTGATCAAATTGTGACCTGGCAAAATCGCCAGGTGGTGAGTGTCCCGATTGCAGAAGCGATCGCCCAATACAGCACCGTTGATCCCGATGGCACATTAGTTAAGACAGCACGAGGCTTAGGCATTTGCTTGGGATCATGAGTCTAATCATTTTGATTCAGATGAATCACCAAGAGCTTGAATAACCCGTTTCAACCCGTGACAGCCTGAGCCAGGATAGGTAACCTACTACCGATCGTTCATTGGCCCTTGAGATACAGAGCGTCTGCGATCGCCTTTTTTGCCAACAGCCTTGATCGGTTACGGTTGGGTTGATCATCGATCGATTCAATGCAGCGACTAATTCAGGAATGAATTCTGTAAGCTCAGCCTCTCCGCTCAATCTTGCCGCCTGAGCGATCGCCATAGGAAGTTTGCCTGCTTCTGAAGTAATACCAATTCTTTTTAAGGTTGCACAGAACAAATGGGGGTCAAGGGGACGAAGCCCCTTGTGGGGACGGAGTCCCCACGCCCCTCTTTCTAGGCAGGTTCATAGAAAATTGGTATAACTTTTATCGCAATAAAAACTTTCACCTCAAATACGGGATTCTGTGAACCCTTATAGAGTAGAATTCCTTAGCAAATTAAGGAGATAAGTCGATTGCAAATACGCGAAGATGACCTGACAGGTAAAAAGATCGCTGACCTTCTCCGGGAACATCTCGAAAACATGTATGAAATTACCCCGCCTGAAAGCGTTCATGCTCTTGATTTAGAGGCATTGCGATCGCCCGATATTACTTTCTGGACGGCTTGGGAAGGCGATGAATTACTCGGATGTGGGGCACTGAAAGAACTAGATTCAGGAAGTGGTGAAGTCAAATCAATGTGTACTGCCAAGGCTCACCGTCGTAGGGGTGTTGCCTCAAAGATTCTTGAACACATCATCAAAGAAGCCGAACGGCGTGCTTACGATTGCCTGAATTTGGAAACAGGAACTTTGCCTGAATTTGCCCCGGCACGAGCCTTGTACACACGGTATGGGTTCGAGTACCGAGGTCCCTTCGCTGACTACATTGATGACTCGAATAGTGTGTTTATGACGAAAAAGTTCTAGAATATTTCATAACTCATGCTGAGAGGGAAAAACTTCAGCTAGAGGTGTGATATCACCCGCAGCAAGTTCCTGTCGTACCATCTCAGCTATCCGATCCCACTGGTCGTCAGTTGTAGATTCAAACTGAGATTTCCATGTCTGCTCATCCTCCATCTCAGCAAGGAGACGAGCAGCGATCGCATCCTGGTCGCTGGCTGACAGGGTTTTCAATTGGGCAATCGCCTGTTCAAGTAATTCAGTCATCACGAAGGGATTCCCTTCAAAGAGATATTACTCATTATGGCTTACTGAACTGCATCCTTTACTAGCTTCAGAGCCATTCAATGAAGTTGATTCAATCGACTAGACAAAAGGCGAACAGGCTTGAATCAAGGATTGCCATTCTTTGGATTGAGTCAGGGAAAAAACATCGAGTTCATTGCCATATTCGGTGGCATAAGTTTTAAATTGATCAATCCAATCTAGTAACATTTCAGTCCGGGCACCCATCCAATAATTCGCTGATTTGCTTAAATAAACCGCCATTTCGGTAGGATAACTATTGTGATAGAGCCGCCATGCACTCCAGACAAGGCTTTGATAGCGAGATTCAGGTTCTAGTCGGCGGATGGCATCAGGGAGATCGGGTTGGGCGAAAAATTGGTCTAATACGACTTCCAGTTCTGCGGCTTGCTGAAGGGCATGGCGAGAGACATTGTTGGCATGTTGACGATAACCGACGATCGCCTGTTTCACCCAAGCCGCTTTGCAACCCATCAACGCTAAGCGCAACACCAGAGCCACATCTCCAGTTTGCTGCCAGTCAGGATTGAACGTCGATCGCTCCAACCATTCCTTCCGAAACAACATTGCCCCCAGAAACACAGGTTTCCAGCGCACCCATTCCTTCAATTCCAAGGTTGGCAATCCTTGCCACGGCTGTACCACGGAGACGGGCTGCCCCTGTTCATTCACAATTTGCCAACCGCTACTTACCATCCCCAATTCGGGTTGAGCCGCAAGTCGTGCTACCTGAACCGCTAGTTTTTCTGGCGAAAAATAATCATCCTGATCCAAAAACGCAATTAAATCTCCCTGCGCTTGTTCAATCCCGCGATTTCTCGCCGCACCAACGCCATGATTGGTCTGGAAGAAATAGCGAATGCTTTTTAAGCTACAAAAGGATTGAATAATAGAACGAGTGGTATCTGTCGAGCCATCATCAATCAAAATCAGTTCCCAGTTTGAATACGTTTGGTTGAGGACGCTTTCGATCGCCTCAGCAATAAAGCGATCGCCGTTATACGTTGGAATGATCACGCTAACTCGTAGAGACATACCCATTCGTTCTCAGGGACACGTTCCGATTGTAAAGACAACCTTTGCAAATTTATCGATTTTTGTAGATTCGTAATTCTCCCTATCCAAGCTTCGGATGACTTGCCTAAACTATTGGAGACATTTCGAGCCACACTTATATTTGCCCTATGTCTCGTCATTCCATTACTCCGCCTGATCCAGCCGATCGATTGCATCATTCCGCCGATCGTCCCGAACCAAATATCGGATCAGACTCTCATCATCTTGGACGGCGTAAGGGAGGGGCGACTGCACCTGCATTCCATAGACCGAGCCGAAGTGGAGGCAGCGTGACGACGCAAGACTGCATGAAGTATAGTCACTGGACTCGCAAAAGGATTACGCTTTATGCTATCGGTGTCTGCGCTATGGTTTTGACAGTGGCGATCGGTGTAGCCATGACGGTCAGCATTGAGATTGCACTGCTGCTATTGCTCCCGCTAATCTCCGTTGGGGTCATAGCTGGTTTGCTATATTGGCTTGCCAAAGTGTCCCTTTAGCCAATTCCAGGGAATGGATTCACAACGGCGGAAGTTGCCAGATTCTCACGGTTTTGTCTGAGCTACCGCTAACGAGCAGTTTGGCATCAGGGCTAATGGCGATCGAATTGACCGTGTCAGAGTGATCTACCCATGTCATGAGCACTTTACCCGTTGTCATATCCCAGAACTTAATCGTAGTGTCGCTGCTGCCGCTAATGATTATTCTGCCGTTCGGTAGGATGGCAACCGTATTCACATCCCGCATGTGGTCGGCAAGGATGCGAACGAGTTCTCCTGTACGAGTATTCCAAATGCGAATAGATTTATCTTTGCTACCGCTAATTACAAACTGGCCATCCGGAGTAAAAGTCAGGGTGTTGACTGAGTTGAGGTGCCCGACGAGGGTTTGGAGTTGTTCCCCAGTTTGCAAGCTCCAGAGTTTGATCTTGTTATCGAGTCCGCCACTTACTAGCAGCTTGCTATCACGGCTGATGGCGATCGCTTTAATCATGCCAGCCAAGCCAGACAGAGTTTTCAGCAAGGCTCCGGTTGCTCCACTCCAGAGGCGAATCGTCCGATCTTCTCCGCCACTCGCAAAGATTTTGCCATCCCGGCTGATAGCAATGGCATTGACATCTCGTGTGTGTCCAAGCAGGGTACCCAACAATGCCCCATTGTGGAAATTCCAGACTTTGATGGTGTAATCGTCGCTGCCACTCACGAGCGTTCTGCTATCCGGACTAATGGCGATCGCATTGATGCCTCGTGTGTGTCCGGTCATAGCAAACAACTCCTCGCCTGTAGTTAGATTCCAGACCTTGATAGTGTCGTCTAAGCTGCTGCTCGCAAAGGTTTGCATATTTGGGCTGATGGCAACCGATGTCACCCAAGAGGAGTGATGGGTGAGCGTATGGAGGCAACGGAGCGATCGACTGGCAGTGGGTCGGGGCGGCGGAGAAGCGGCTGGCTGTGATGCGATCGGGGATTGCGATCGGGGGGGCTGGGCGATCGGCGGCGTAGAGGGTGGTCTGGAGGGCGGCTTAGATGCTGGAGGTCTAGAAGGAACAGCAGGAGGCGGAAGAGGCGGCGGAGAAGAAACCCTGGGTGGTGCAGTCGGTTTAGACAAGGAAGATGGATCTGCTGGATTTGCGGTTGAGGGAGGCATAACCGCTTTAATAACCTTCGGAGCGGGCAAAAAAGAATCAGCATTGAGATCGCGCATCACTTCATCTGCTGATTGGTAGCGTTCACCCACCAGATCCTTGAGCAGATGGTCAAAAATATGGGCAAGTTGATCGCTGACCAAAATTTTCTTCTCTTCCGCCAAATATTCTCGCCAGATCCAATGACCATTCAACGGATCGTACAAATTATCGGGTCGAGTTTGCGTCATGAGATGCAGACAGGTTGCCCCCAAGCTATAGAGATCGCTCGCCGGAAATGCCCGTCCACCGCGAAACTGCTCCATTGGCGCATAGCCTTCCGTCCCAACGCGGGTGCCCATTTCGCCAGAGGCTTCTTCACTCAGTTGCTTCGCTACGCCAAAGTCAATCAGCACTAATCGATCATCCGCTTGACGCCGAAGAATATTACTTGGTGTGATGTCGCGATGAATCACCTGATGCCGATGGATAAATCGCAGCACAGGCAACACATCCGACAGCATATCTCGAATTTGCCGCTCATTGAAGGCTCCCTGTTTTCGCATTTCCTGGAGCAAACTCTGTCCTTCAATAAACTGTTGCACCAGATACAAATAGCCATCTTGCTCAAAATAAGCCAGCAGCGTCGGAATTTGTGAGTGTTCACCTAATTCATCCAAGCGAACTGCCTCTTGGTTAAACAACCGCACTGCCTTCTCCAGAGATTTTGTCCCCTGGATTTGTGGCGAAAATTGCTTAATTACACAGCGCGTGTTAAGCCGGTCTTCATCAAACGCCAAGTACGTTCGCCCAAACCCTCCCTGCCCCAATGGTTGCGCTGCTCGATATCGCCCTCTCAGCAGCATCAAGGGCGTTCCGCACGTTTGACAGACTTTTGCATCATCCGGATTTAGTGGCTTCTGGCAACGAGGATTAAGACAGCAAATCATGGCGGGTAGCGCACTAGACAGTAAGAACGACGTAGATGTCCCCCTCTCGATTCTTCGATCTCAAGAAAGATCACAGACTCTACTTCAAATCTTAAACGGGAATTTCAATTCAGATGATTGCGTAGTAAACGTTTGCGATCGTTCTTTCACACTTATTCCTGCTCAGGAGACGATCGTTGCTTTACTACAGCTTGCCGAAATCCTAACACCACTAACACATTCGCCAGCGTCAAGAAAAATTCTGCCCCTCCATGCAGCCAATCCACATCCGCTAACGATTTCCCATACGCTACTTTTGCATAAATCCCGGCTGGAATGGTCACGGCTACAAAGAGCAACGTCGTATAGAACCCAATCAGCGCCAATCGAGGCGTTTGAGGCGATCGAGCCAGGAACCAGAGAAATCCTAAGTAGGGGAAGAGGGAGAGGGCGAAGAGGGTTTCTTTGGACATAAAGGGATGGGGAGATGGGGGTTAGGGGGTTTCTTTGTGGGTGGGTGGATTCAGTCGAGTAGGGAGGGTCGATCGCCAGATCCACCAGCCTGCGAGACAAAGGGTAACATTGCCCACAACGGTCATAGCGGCCTGGAGCGTGACGAGCCATTCTAAGGAATGCAGATTGTCAAAAAAGTGCCACGTACAGGCACACATGGCGCTAATCAACGCAGGTAGCATTCCCAGAGAGAGAGTACGCCATGCCGAATTCTGACACGCTTCACTGTAAGTCCAAATGAGCCAGATCGCTGCAATCCACTCAACAACGCTAGAAATGTGAATAATCCAAGTGGGTATAGAGAGCGCATGCATAGGAGTGAGGGAGTAGGGGAGTGGGGGAGTGGGGGAGTA
>JAAUSF010000212.1 GCA_012033255.1 Cyanobacteria bacterium RU_5_0 | reverse complement strand
ATCCCCCACTCCCCCCATCTCCCCATCCCCACTCATGCCCTCCCCCGATCGCATCATTGTTCCTCTAGATGTCTCGACTGAAGCAGAGGCGATCGCGCTCCTCGATCAGCTTCCACATGTCACCTTTTGGAAGGTGGGGTTGGAGCTATTTGTGAGTACGGGAGCCAATATTCTCAAGGTGCTGAAGGAACGGCAGAAGCGAATTTTTTTGGATCTAAAGTTTCATGACATTCCGAATACGATGGCGGGTGCGTGTCGATCGGCAGCACGGTATGGGGTTGATTTGCTGACGGTTCATACGGCGGCAGGACAGGAGGGATTGAGGGCGGCTCAAGCGGCGGCAGAGGAAGGAGCGGCATCGGTTGGGTGTGAGTCTCCTAAGTTGATTGCTATTACGCTGTTAACGAGTATTACGGCACGATCGCTGGCACTTGAGCTAAAGATCCCTCTGGAACTGAATGACTATGCGCTTCAGATGGCGCTATTGGCGCAAGAAAGTGGCTTGGCGGGGGCAGTCTGTTCGCCTCAAGAGGTTGCCCAATTGCGAGAAATCTGTGGAGAAGTGTTTCTGTTGGTGTGTCCGGGGGTGCGTCCAACTTGGGCAGAAGCAGGCGATCAGAAGCGATCGCTCACGCCCTTTGCTGCATTCAAAGCAGGAGCCGATTTTTTAGTGATTGGACGACCGATCACAGCTTCTCCTGATCCGGTGGCGGCATTCGATCGCATTTGTGAAGAGATCAGGTCTGCTTGATCTGGTTGAATAGATCTATCCTGCCATCCTCATTCGCTCGTTTCTCGATCGCCCATGACCCTAACTAAATTCACTATTGATGCTGCAACGGCTGAAGATTATGATGCTTTGTGCCAGTTGTTTGATGAAGTTGATGCCTTACATCGCCAGCGGTTACCCCACCTTTTCCAGAAGATTGAACCTGTTCGAGAGCAAGACTATTTTTTAGATTTGGTCGCAGATGAGAATGTCGGTTTGTTTGTCGCCAGAGCAGGCAAAGCCCCGATCGGGTTTGTCAATGCGGTTCTCCAAGAAGCACCCGCGCTTCCGTTGTTTATTCCACGACGGTATGCGATCGTCAATGATATTACGGTTGTAGCAAGGTATCGAACGAGCGGCGTGGGGCGAATGCTCATGGACAGAGTTCATCAATGGGCACAGGACAAAGGGGCGATCGCCGTAGAATTAGCCGTTTATGAGTTCAATCAGGGAGCGATCGCGTTCTACGAGCGCCTGGGCTACGAAACCTTGAGCCGCCGCATGACCAAATCACTTAGCGATTAAATATGGCAAAGGGGTGAGGGGTGAGTTTCAACTTGGAGCAATGGTTGAGATGAAATGGGTTTTCCTGGGAGTTGCCATTGTCGGGGTAAATGGTGGTTTACCCGTTTCCGTAATGTCCCATTCTTTATCTCCTTCGATCGCCTCCAAATCTTCTGAACCTCTTCGATCGCCCGTTGAATGTCCTGCGAACTTAGAAGAATTGGTTCCATTAATGCTACGGGATTTGCCTAGTTATGCGAATCGCGTTAGCCAACGGGCATATGATGACATTCGGACGACTGATACTCCTGGTTATATCCTTTTAGCCGGACGACCCGAATATGAGCCGATCGCGATCGAATCTAGAGAATACACGCCAACGCAAGCTGATGACACCTCGCAAGTGTTTTTTACGACTCTAGAGCGACAATATATCGCTGGAGAATCAGTGCAATTGCAGCATTTTCACTGGCTATTCCTGACTCAAACTAGCAATGGCTGGCGATTGGTGCTGATGTTTTCGGCGATCGGCGGCGATTCCCCAGATGCGCTTTCCACGCCGCCTCAAGATTCCAGTCAAGGCGTGATCGCTCAAGCCATTCGACTCTGGCTCAGGGATTGTCAGGCTGGCAGTATTGAGCCACCACAGAATTAACCTTCGTCACCCAACCGACCCTATTTGAGAAACTGTTTGTAAGCAAAAGTGTAGCTCCCCTAAATTTTCTAAAATCCTGGTGGGGTGGGCATCTTGCCCGCCCAGATCAGGCACTTAAATGCTCAACTGTTTCCTGTTTCCTTCTAAGTTTTTAATTTTTTAGAGAATTTTTTGCTAGCATTCCCTATAGTCCAGATAGTCCAGGGCTAGCGTTCTATGAGGTATAGATACTCTAAATATGCCTGATATGCCTGAACGCTTGCCGATCGTCAGAGGTACTGGAATGCGATCGCTCCACCTCGCCTTTTCATTGTCGTTGGTGGTCTTGGCTGCCACAAATCTGTTGGCTACCGAAAGTTGGGCACAGACTTCTTCAAACTCAACGCCGATCGTCAATTCGAGGGCAGTTCGATATTACGGCTGGATGCCTGTTGAGCCGTCAGACTCTACCACTTCAGAGCCACCGATCTCGCAAGAAGCCATTCCCGTCGGTTCAGAAGTGATATTTGAACAAGAGTCTGCTCAAACTGTTCCGTCACCTGCTGCCCAGCCTTTTTCACCTAATCCACCTGCTTTTCTTCAGGAAGAACCTGCTGTTCCGACGGTTCCGCCTAGCTCTGGAGCCGTGATTTCTGAGGTTCAGGTGCGGTTTCTCAATGAGGAAGGACAACGGATCGTCGGAGTCACCCGCCCCTACATCATCACGCGAGAATTTGCCCTGATGCCAGGAGATTTGTATAACCCGGACTTGGCACTACAAGGGTTAGAGCAAGTGTTGGCACTGAACGGCATCCGAGATGCCAGCATCAGTTTGGAGCCGACAGCGAATTCAAATCAGGTGGTGATGGTGGTGAATGTGGTAGAGCGTCCTTTCTTTGAGACAACAATGGGGGCGCAAGACGAGTCACCGTCTGCATTGCAAGGATCATTTCAGCCGCGATCGGTGGGTCCTGGAGCGAATGAAGTGACGGAAGTTGGCATGGGTGGCACGACTGGATTTCGCAATTTGGGTGGCAATGATCAAGATTTGCTGTTGCGGATCAGAGGGGCGGAACAAGCGATCGATGCAGAGTTAAGCTTCACTGATCCTCAGATCGCGGGAGATTCGCAGCAAACTGGCTATTCTGTCAATCTGTTTGCTCAACAATCGGTGCAAGGAGTATTTGTGGGTGGCGATCGAGATGTAGACTTACGCGGTGGTCGCGATCCGTGGGTCTATCGATTTGGCGGCGGCGTGGAGGTTTTCCGTCCACTGTCACCCAATCTGAATGCTGCGTTAGGGCTGTCTTATCAAGAAGTGTCTGTTCGTGATGGAGCCTTCAACCCTGAACTGCAAATCCGCGATGAGCGGGGCAATCCTTTGACGGTCAGCCCTACCGGACAGGATGATCTGCTCACCCTGCGATTTGCAACTGACTACGATCGACGTGACAATCCGGAGTCGCCAACCCAGGGAACTAGAGTGCTGGCTGGCATTGACCAAACGATTCCGGTTGGGGATGCCAACATCGCCTTCACGCGCATCACGGGCAACTACACCGAGTTCTTTCCCGTCTCGCTGACTGAGTTTGCTGAAGGAACAGAAACCCTAGTCTTGAATCTGCAAGCCGGAACGATGTTTGGCGATGTTCCGCCCTATGAAGCGTTTAATCTGGATGCGGGACCCATCCAAAGCTTTGGCGGGCTAGATATTGGCACAGGCAGCAGTTTTGCCCTCGCCGCCGCCGAATATCGCTTTCCGATCGCCAATTTCACTGTCTTTGAGCAACCGATTAACCTGGGCGGAGCTATGTTTGGCGGCTACATCTCAGATCTTGGAACGGCTGATGAAGTGATCGGGAATCCGGCTGAGGCGCGAGGAAAACCGGGAGATAGTATTGGCTATGGCATAGGATTGCGGGCAGACACCCCGATTGGCTTAATTCGGCTTGAGTTAGGCTTCAGCGAAGAAGGAAGTGAAGTGGTTGTGACAACAGGCGATCGGTTTTAGGAGGGATGAGGGATGAGGGGGCGATCGTTTCAGCACTTAAAGCTCAAAACTCAAAACTTTCCGTAATTAGGGCAATTTTTCCGATCGCTGAGCCAGTTTCAAGTAACTGATGAGCGGCTGCCGCTTGTGATAGGGGAAAGGTTTGATTCAGGTGAATTTTTAACTGTCCTTGATCGAGCAATCGAGTGCATTGCTTTAAGATTTTTGCTTGCTCTTGTTGGGCTTTGGCGAGTTCTTTCAGCATAGGAGTCAGCATTAATTCAAAGCTGATGCGGAGGTTGCGATCGCGGGCTGTTTTCCAATCGGTATTAGCATCAGGTGCGAGAATAGTAATGACATCGCCATAGAGACTGGTGGCCGCGAAACTTTGCGATAAAACTTTTCCACCAACTGTATCAAATGTGAGATCAACGCCTTCACCGTTTGTCCAATCAAGGGTTGCTTTGACAACATCGGTTTGAGTGTATAGAACGATATGATCGGCACCCAATTGTTTGACAAATTCGGCTTTTTCTTCAGCGCTAACGGTTGTACAAACGCTTGCACCTTGGAGTTTGGCAAGTTGAATCGCGACATGACCCACTCCGCCTGCTCCCGCATGAATGAGAACGTTTCGTCCGGCTTCCAAGCGTCCTCGATCGTACAATGCCTCCCAAGCCGTGATCAGGACGAGCGGCGCGGCGGCAGCTTCGGCAAAACTCAAGGATTTTGGCTTATGGGCAGCGAACTGTTCAGACACGATCGCATACTCAGCATAGTTGCCGGGATGTCCGCCAATGCCACCATTGCAAAAGTAAACTTCATCCCCAATCCGAAAGTGCTGCACTCCTGATCCGATCGCTTCCACAATACCCGCACCATCACAGCCCAGAATAGCGGGCATTCGATCGGGATAAAACGTGCCGCGTTGACGGAGCTTAGTGTCGATCGGATTCACCCCTGCGGCTTTGAGACGAATCAACAACTCGGTATCTTGTTGAATTGTAGGTATGGGCACCTCATGCACCTGCAATACTTCCGGATTGCCCACGGCAGTCATCAAAACGGCTTTCACGGCTTACCCTCAAAATGCCAACAGCTAATAGCATAGCGGAGAGAGGATTTTGGATTTTGGATTTTAGATTGAGGAGGCTTGGTTGTTTAGGTTGCCTTCTGTTCATGTGGAAACTTTGGAAGCGAAGAGACAGAAGGAGTCGTCGGGGGTGTCGTATGTGGATTAACCAATACCCATCCAAAATCGCCAATCCAAAATCCAAAATCGCTGAGGCGCTGCAAAAAATCTAATCTGCCATACTGCTTATGCTGAGCGGAACCATGTCGCCCTGAGCCGTCCATCCCAGTAACATCGGCTCACGGGGTCTGATCAGCGCACCCGTGAGAACACAGCGTTCTTCCTTCTGAGCCGTTGCCTCGATACTCGCTCGAATGTCCGATCGACTAAATCGCGGTTGATAGTCTCCGGATTTCTGCTGCACATAGTCCCACAACACATCGCGGATCAGAGCTTGATAACCCTGATTGCCAGACAGGTCTTTCAACTTCTCCTTCAGTTCTCGCTCCAGCCGGATGCTGGTGACTTCCATGTCAGTGGTGGCAGTGCGATTAATTGTGTACATTCTAGTATTCCTCCAAGGTTTGTAAGAGTTTTGAGTTTTGAGTTTCGAGTTTTGAGTTAGCAGATGGGATGTGATCCCTTTCAACTTAGAACTCAACGCTCATAATTCAAAATTCAACGAAAGTCTGGACACTTCCGTAATACAAGTGTAGTATGTAAAAAGCTAGATGCAAAATTACCTCTCGCAAGGTTGAGTAAGGTTGAGTTATGACACAGTTGCTCACTCTCACGAATTCACGGCAGTTGGCGAACCAGGGCGGTTTGCACAGCGTTGTGCTGGAGTGTGAAAGTCGTCATGGCTCTGGGCATCCGATCGCCCCCATTCACGGCGGCACGATTCTCACGCAGGACATCGCAAGTATGGCAAATAGTGTCCTGTTGGTCGAAGGCGATCGGTCTATTGATGGGCGAGATCTATCTAAGGCTGGACAGCAGCCAGGTAGGCGATCGCTCACACCAGGAAGCGGGAGGTACGGATGCGACATTACTGTACCGATTCAGGACTAGAGGAACTTAGCTAAGTTTTTCCAGCCCCCGCTTCTACTCTACTGACGGAAGCGGGGGTTCATCATGTGACCGAACTCCAGCTTTCCAGCTTTCAAGAGTTTTGAAGTTTAAGTGAAGAAATTACGAACAACTTTAAGGAATTGACAAAGGCACTGTTGTAGAAACTTAGTCGCACCTCCTTCACTCAACCTTTAAAACTCTGCGAACTTGCAACCTGATTAAGCCTCTGAAACCTTGATGGAGTCTCTCGGTCATGCTGAAAGTTGCCTATACCCAAACTGGCTTGCACCTGGAATACCTGACTCAACCTATTGAAACTTGGATTGCGTCTCGTGTGGTTCTAGCACTGAGAACCAGTCAACGTTTAGTCATTGAATGCAGTTTTGCGTCTATTTTGTTTCCGGCAGATCTGACAACGCGATCAGATCTGGACGCGATCGCACAGCAAGAACCCACTGGAACACTCGTCATATCTGTCTGTGATGCGGAATATGTCGAAGTTAGCTTGCGCGGAACCTGGCTTGCAATAGATTCTTCCGATGGGTTGGAAGGTACCTTTGTTTCAACGTTGAAGCCTGAAACTGAGCGTGTCTTATTTCAACTTTGGCAAGAGTCGCAAACTCAAATGTTTCCACTCTGGCGATGAGTAGCGATCGATCAATGCTAATGCCTACCCTACAAAATGGGCTTTCGGGTAGTATCACGGGTAGGGTAGGCAATGCCCACTCCAAAATGGGTTTTTGGATAGGCTCTTAGAGTTGTGACGATTGAATTTTTGAGTTGCAAAAAAGCAACTGTTTTGCTGCAAATCACGTTCTCCTCTAAATAGTGCTGCCCCTTCAAGCGATCGAGCTTTTGGCATAACAAATCCTTCTAGCTATTTCTGGAACTTCATGTAGCCACTTGTAGTATTATTGTAACATAGACAAGAAACTCAAGCCTAATTAGCCGTTTCTGCAAAGGAAACCATGCCGTTATTTTACGTTCACCTGTTCAAATCAAGAGATCAATCCCCTCCTTCTCCTCAGAAGAACACTGTCAATCCTAGTCAGAAAGAAAGCAAACCGGATCAAGATGTTCTCTCTAAGAACGCTCACACAAAAGCCGTCGAGCATCTGCATGATGTGAAAACAAACTATTCCCTCGAACGTCGGCTTTTCTGGTAGAAACTCCTGAATTGATGTAACGGATCAATGGCTTTAAGTTTCAGCGATCGATCCGTTAGGAGATTTCCGACAGATAAAATACCTGCGTAGGATGGGCAAAGGCATCCGTGCCCATCCATGATTCTGGCTGACGATGGGCACGGGTAAGACCCTTTGCCCATCCTACGAATTGGTAGATTCTT
>JAAUSF010000058.1 GCA_012033255.1 Cyanobacteria bacterium RU_5_0 | reverse complement strand
ATGGGGAGATGGGAGATGGGGGATGGGGAGATGGGGATGGAGTGAGGAGGTTGAGGCGGAAAAGGAAAACTTCATCCTTAATTCTTCATTCTTCATCCTTCATCCCACCAACAGATGCCTTAGACTTAAATACAAACCTCCAGTCTGAAAGGAAACGAGCTATGCGGCTGTCTCAAATGCTGTTTGTCACGTTGCGGGAAGATCCGGCAGACGCAGAAATCCCCAGTCATAAGCTATTGGTAAGAGCGGGCTATATTCATCGCGTCGGCAGTGGGATTTATGCCTACCTCCCCTTGATGTGGCGAGTGTTGCAGAAAGTTTCCCAGATTGTGCGAGAGGAGTTGAACGCCACAGGAGCGCAAGAGTGTTTGCTGACACAGCTACAGCCGTCTGATTTGTGGAAGGAGTCAGGTCGATGGGATACTTACACCCAGGCAGAAGGAATTATGTTTGCCTTGATCGATCGCCAAAAGCGCGAATTGGGTTTGGGGCCGACTCACGAAGAGGTGATCACAGACATTGCCCGTAAAATGATTCGCTCATATCGTCAGTTGCCTCTGAATCTATACCAAATTCAGACGAAGTTCCGAGATGAGATCCGTCCTCGGTTTGGCTTGATGCGTGGACGGGAATTCATCATGGAGGATGCTTACTCCTTTGATGCTGACGAAGCAGGGATGAAAGAGTCATATCGCAAGATGCACGATGCTTATCACAAAATTTTGAAGCGGTGTGGGTTAGCGTTCCGAGCAGTCGATGCTGATTCGGGGGCGATCGGGGGTTCTGGTTCCCAAGAATTCATGGTGCTAGCCGAGGCAGGTGAAGATGAAGTGCTGTATACCGATGATGGTAAATATGCGGCAAACGTCGAGAAGGCAGTGTCTTTGCCACCCGATGCGGAGGCTTCACCCTTCAAGAAATACGAGAAGCGTGATACACCCGGAACACCGACGATCGATAGCCTCTGCGGATTTCTCAAGTGTTCTCCGACTCAAATCCTCAAAAACGTCTTATATCAGGTTGTTTACGACAATAGTATGACGGTCTTGGTGCTGGTCAGCCTTCGTGGTGATCAGGAGGTCAACGAAGTCAAGTTACAGAACGAACTGGTGAAGTTGGGCGGCGAGTATGGTGGAAAGGCGATCCTGGCTCTGACGGTTCCGAGTGAAGAAGACCAGCAACGATGGGCAGCAAAGCCGCTCCCATTAGGCTATATTGCCCCTAATTTAGAGGCTGATTACATTCAGCCCAGCAAGAACCTCGCTCCTAAGTTCTTGCGACTCGTAGACAAGACAGCAGTGGAGTTGAAAAACTTTGTCACGGGTTCTAATGAGCCAGAGAAGCATGTGGTCGGAGCCAATTGGGGTAAGGAATTTCAGCTACCTGAGCTTGTGTTAGATGTGCGAAAAGCAAAGGTGGGCGATCGCGCCGTTCATGACCCGACTCAACTCCTGCGAAGTGCCAGAGGCATTGAAATTGGGCATATTTTTCAGCTCGGTACAACGTATTCAAAGTCGATGGGCGCGACTTACACCAACGAGCAAGGGGAAGAAATGCCGCTTGTGATGGGCTGTTATGGGATTGGCGTGTCGCGGTTGGCACAAGCCGCCGTCGAGCAGTCTTACGACAAAGATGGGATTGTGTTTCCGGTGGCAATTGCCCCGTACCAGGCAATCGTCGTCATTCCTGACATCAACAAAGCTGAGCAGGTTAAAGTTGCCGAAACTCTTTACGCCGATCTCAAGAAAGCGGGAATCGAGATACTGTTGGACGATCGAAGCGAACGGGCAGGCGTGAAGTTCAAAGATGCCGATTTGGTGGGAATTCCCTACCGGATTGTGACAGGACGATCGCTCCAGCAAGGCAAGGTGGAAGTCGTCAAACGCGCCACTCACGAATCTCAGGAGATCGCGATCGAAGAGGTTGTTGCCACGCTGAAACACTGGATCGATCGGGAAATTAATGGATCATATGGATCATAATGTCATCCCTTACTCTTCATCATCTCGATCGGTCAAAAATTCCTGTTCAATCATCGGCGCAGACTCAAAGGCAGGACAGTAACCTTCAGGGGTGACTTTGAAGCCAAACAACGGCGAAGCTTGATTCCAGCAGCGTTGCCCTCGGCAGTGGAGACAGATTTCGCAACACTCTATGACGATCGGTGATGTTGATTCGCTGTTTTGACTCAGGAGTTCCCGTTGGCTTAGCCCACGCACTACTAACTCTTCTCCCTGCCAACGTGCTTCTACGATGCCAGTATCCGCGAAGTTTTGCCAGCGTGGATCGCTAGTGATAGCATCTGGCAGGGTAATAGTGATTGTCATCTCTTCTTCGGTCAGTTCACCCTCATATTTGGCTTCTGGGGCCGCTGGTTGGAGGAAGGTTTCACCGATCGGTAGCTCTACTTGAACTCCAGCCGAGGGTGTGTGTAGGTGATAGCGATTTTGTAGTTCCTCTAAGCCAGTCAGGTCGTTGAGGTAAACCGGGGAGCCATGAACAAATATGACATGCTGAGGACGCAAATTATGGATCAGTTGTGTTGTGCCCGTGCCATCACAATGATCCCCTAGAAAATAGGTTTCTACAGCAATTCGACCCGTTTGAATTTGGGTCTGTAAGACAGGAGAAACCGCGATCGCCTGAGTCACTGCCGCTTCCACTGAGCCAACTCGACCCGGTTGCGATGGCAACAACAATAGCCAAGCTCCTGTATCCGATCGGCAGTATTGACTGAAATCGGCTTCCTTATCAGTCAGAACAATGCTGGGAGAGTCTGACAAAGTTAGCTTGCCATCTCGCTGGGTGGGAAACGGTCGCACCCTCGGACGAATTCGCTCATCCCAAAACAACGGTTGATGCCGAGCAAAATTCTGCACCGTACTCGGAAAGTGGGAGAGCATTTCTAGATACGCATCGCACCCCAACGCCACACTCCCATCCACCCAAATATCCAAATCGCGTCCGGTGAAATGATGATGGCTGCGGAGAAGCATCAATAACTCTTGTCCCAATCCTAGAGTTGGCGTGGGCAGGAGAACCGAATGTCCTTCTCCGATCGCCCGATGAATCCGCTCAGCCAGTTGATTTTCTTGTTGACGACGATGAGGATAGCGGGCAGTCCCATAACTGCCTTCAACAATTAGCACATCGGGCTTGAGTCCACGCAACTCCTCTAAAGGCAACCCATCGACGAGGCGCGAATTGGACAGCAAAAAATCCCCCGTGTAGAACACGGTATAAGAGTGTTGTGCCGTGGTGTAAGTCAGCAGAAAGGCGGCGGCTCCGGGCAGATGTCCAGATGGATAGAGTTCAGCACTTAGCCCATCCCGGAACTCAACGGGCGATCGCCACGGCAATGCATGACAGAATGCCGGAATCTTAGTTTCAGAATCCAGCCAGTTGAGCGGCAGCAGCTGAGTCGTAACTTCACTGGCGTAAATCGGGAGTTGGGGAAACGTTTGATGCAGGGCTAGCAAGCCTTTCGAGTGATCTGGATGAGCATGAGTACACAGCACCAAATCGGCTGGAGGAGATTGTCCATGCTCCAACACTAGCGGGGTAACACTGCTCAAGCCGCAATCTAACAGAACCCGATAGGGTCCCAACTGCATTAATAAACAAACCCCCTCATCGGCATGACCAACGCCATAGGGTAAACATTCCAATCGCTCCATGCACCTTAGTGAGCAGAGCCATTCCCGTGATAATTATCAGTGTCATAGAAGCCGTTGCGCGTCCCAAAGAACAGGCAAGCCAGAATGAACACAGGAGTTAAGCCCAACAAAATCAACTTGACATCCATAACGTTTGAAGTTTTATTTCCGATAAAGATTCTAAGAGAATGCTCGAACGATTAACCTTGGTTGATGATTAATCGATTTATTTCGATTATGAGTTGAGAACCCGCAAAACACCGATCGTCCACTAAGATTTTTTAGAATTTCCTTAATTTTACACCCGATGTGAAATGACTCAAAAATATGAATTACTTTGCACCCCTATTTTAACGTGAGTTCGATAGACCTCTCCCTCCTAACCTCCCTCGCCTTGCATAGAGAAGCTCTTTTGCAAGTTCGACGCAAACTACAGCCGATGGACAGTCGGTGGTGCTGCCTGTGGAGGAAGGTTGCTTGGGAACCCCGATGAAGCAGGAAACCCCAAGTAGTGATCTTGGGAAGCCCGCGCTCTACCCGCTTCGGGTGAGCCTCGGGAGGATGTCACATCAGCGCTTATATCAGGAGATTGTATCTAGGATGGCTAACAATCGATCGACACTGGCATTCGGTTCCAAGAACGAAAACAAGTGACGAAACTGAATTTTGCCAGTGCGATCGACAATGAACTGAGCAGGCAAGGGCGCACCCAAGGCTTGACCTACTTGATACTTCCGGAACGCAGTGCAACTGGAATTGCTCAACAACGGCATTTTCAGCCCCAAATCCTGTGCCACAATCTGGCTCTGCCGCTCATCAGTACTGGTAATCATCAATACCTCTGCACCTTGATGCACAAATTGTTCATACGATTCATTCATCGCTTTAATGTGGGGATAACACAAGGGGCAGTAGTGCCGTTCTGTGAAAATGCGCGTGAAAATAAGCACTGTTGGGCGATTCCAGCCGATCGTCTCTGGATTATTGCCCGTATAATCCGACAGTTTCACCTGTTGTCCAGTTTGCACATTCCGCAATGCAAAGTCAGGTGCAACCCGCCCCGGATAGAGTGGGCTTGTTGCTGGAACGGGGAGAAAGTTCTGGGCGAATCGTTGGTTAAATAAATTCGTGAAATCTGTGGAAGTCTGCATGGCTATTCAGTATGGATAGGAATTTGTAGAACCACCTGCCTTCTATGGGTACAGTCTACAAAATCAATGGCGTTGTTCAATCGGTTTGTTAGACTCGTGAATAGATTTTTCCTGCGCCATCAAGGAGGATGTCATGCTCACTGTTGCACAGTCACGACCAAGCGAACGCGCTAAATTTATCCAGAAAACTTATTTGCATTTAGCAGGGGCGATCGGTGCGTTTATTATCGTGGAATTTCTACTTTTTCAATTAGGGATTGCCGAAGCACTGACCGTTTTTGTTGCATCAAGTCGCTTCAGCTGGCTATTAATCTTGGGCGCTTTTGCCATCCTCGGTTGGTTATCAAGTAGTTTGGCTGCAAAGGCAGATAACGTCCAGACGCAGTATATCGGATTGGGGCTTTACGTTATCGCAGAAGCCGTTATCTTTGCACCGATCCTCTTTATTGCCGCTTCTTTTTCTGACCCAAGTGTCATTCCAACGGCAGCAATCCTAACGCTCCTGCTGTTTGCAGGCTTAACCACGATCGCCTTTACCACGCGCACCGATTTCACCTTCTTGGGTGGAATTTTAACGATCGCAGGTTTTATTGCGATCGGGTTGATTATTTGCAGCGTTCTGTTTGGCTTCACGCTGGGTTTGATCTTCTCTGTGGCGATGGTCATTTTTGCGTCAGCCGCCATTCTCTATGACACGTCCAAAGTTATGCATCACTATTCAACTCAGCATTACGTCGCGGCGTCACTAGAACTGTTTGCCTCCGTTGCATTGCTGTTCTGGTATGTGTTGCAAATTGTCATGTCGCTTTCATCACGCCGTTAAAAAACTATTCTCAGAGGGGCGATCGGAATGATTGTTCGGATCAAACATCACTACCGATGTCCCTTCTGAAACCTGCGATCGTCACACCCGTATGTGTCCCTATGTATCCTTCAGCATCCGTTCGCAAAGCATATCCTGCGGAGAATCGACCGCAAAACGCTCCACGACAACTCGTTGCTAAAAGCATGGCTGAGTTTGCTATGCTGAAAAGCATCCCTCTTGGTAGAACAGGTGCTTCGTATGTCTACGGTGCAGCGATCGATTCTTCCCGATAATCAAGACATGCTGCTGCCTCTGCCGCCCTGTGATCTCTACAGTGATGAACCGCCATTGGAAACCGATCTACATCTCCAGCAAATCATTTTGTTCTTGGAATGTCTCAACTGGTGGTGGCGCGATCGAGACGATTTTTATGCCAGTGGCAATCTCACGATTTACTACAGTTTAAAGCAGTTGAAGAATCGAGATTTTCGAGGTCCGGATTTCTTTGTTGTATTAGGAGTAGAGCGCCGATCGCGTAAAAGTTGGATGGTTTGGGAAGAAGATGGAAAAACGCCGAATGTGGTGATCGAAATCCTGTCGGAGAGTACGGCAAATATCGACCGCACTACCAAAAAACAGATCTACCAGAACACGCTCAAGATTTACGATTATTTCTGGTTTGACCCAGACTCCTTGGAATTTGCGGGTTTTTCCTTGGTGAATGGTCAATATCAGCCGTTACCACCGACCGCACAAGGATGTCTGTGGAGCGAACAACTTCAGCTATTTTTAGGAATTCACGATCGCAAGCTGCGATTTTTCACGCCAGAAGGACAACTGATTCCCACGCCAACCGAAGCCGCCCTAGCCGAACAACAGCAGCGAGAGCAAGCCGAACAACGGGCAGAGCGGTTAGCCGCGAAACTGCGGGAACTGAATATCGATCCAGATGCACTGTAGTCGATGGTGTGATTGGAGAGGGGCGATCGCCTCTACGCATGTCAGGAAAAATTCACAAAGCGGCGTTGTGGAGCAAAGGCGGCTCTAAAATAGCTAATATTGCTACAGTTTAAGGCTGATAGCTAGTAGTCTGTCATTTTTGTTTTGCGGAGTGCAGGGGTTTCACCCCTGCGTGGGGGCGTTGCCCCAATTTGAACCATTTATAACCTGTCTATCCAATCTCAACTCATTCACTATGAACACCTCAGTGCAAGGCGATTTCCATTCAGAGACACACCCTGAACGTATCATCATTTTTGACACAACCCTCCGAGATGGAGAACAGTCTCCTGGTGCCACCCTGAATGTGGAAGAAAAACTGACGATCGCTCGCCAACTCGCACGACTGGGTGTAGATGTGATTGAAGCGGGGTTTCCGTTTGCTAGCCCTGGCGATTTTGAGGCGGTAAACAAGATCGCTCAGCAGGTTGGCACAGAAGACGGTCCCACGATTTGTGGATTGGCAAGAGCAACTCGTCAAGACATTGAGGCGGCAGCCAAGGCACTGGCTCCAGCCGCGAAGCCCCGAATTCATACGTTCATTGCTACATCGGATATTCACCTGGAATATAAGCTGAAGAAGACGCGCCAGGATGTGTTGGAGATTGCGCCGGAGATGGTGGCGTATGCCAAGTCATTTGTGACTGATGTCGAGTTTTCGCCAGAAGATGCTGGACGATCGGACTCAGAATTTTTGTATGAAGTGTTAGAACGGGCGATCGACGCAGGAGCCACAACGATCAACATTCCGGATACGGTGGGCTATACGACACCGGCGGAATTTGGGGCGATTATCAAAGGCATCAAGGAAAACGTGCGTAATATCGATCGAGCGATCATTTCGGTTCACGGGCACAATGACCTCGGATTGGCAGTGGCAAACTTCCTGGAGGCCGTTAAGAACGGGGCACGGCAGTTGGAATGTACGATCAATGGAATTGGAGAACGGGCTGGAAATGCGGCATTGGAAGAACTGGTGATGGCGTTGCATACCCGTCGGCAATATTTCAATCCGTTTTTGGGTCGTTCACCGGAGTCTGAAGACCCCTTGACTCGAATTGATACACGCCAGATTTACAAGACTTCTCGCCTGGTATCCAACCTGACGGGAATGTTAGTGCAGCCAAACAAGGCGATCGTGGGCGCGAATGCGTTTGCTCATGAGTCTGGAATTCACCAGGATGGCGTGTTGAAGCACAAGCTGACGTATGAAATCATGGATGCTCAGTCGATCGGCTTGACAGATAACCAGATTGTCTTGGGCAAACATTCTGGACGCAATGCCTTCCGGACTCGTCTCAAAGAATTGGGTCATGAACTTGCTGATCAAGAGCTAAATCGAGCATTCCTCCGCTTTAAAGAGTTGGCAGATAAGAAGAAAGAAATCACCGATTGGGATTTGGAGGCGATCGTCAATGATGAAGCGCAGCAAGTTCCAGAACTGTTTAAGCTGGAACACGTACAAGTTTCCTGTGGCGATCACTCCCGCCCGACAGCAACGGTAACAATCCGGACTCCGGATGGCAAAGATCTGACGGATGCGGCGATCGGTACGGGTCCCGTGGATTCTGTTTATAAGGCGATTAACCGAGTCGTGGAGATTCCGAACCAGTTGATTGAGTTCTCGGTACAGTCAGTGACAGCCGGCATTGATGCGATTGGGGAAGTCACGATTCGCTTGAAGCATGACGATCGGATTTTCTCTGGTCACGGTGCAAATACCGATATCATCGTTGCGTCGGCTCAAGCCTATATCAATGCCCTCAATCGCCTCTACGCATCGCTCCAGCAGGGTAAAGTACTGCATCCGCAACACGATGAAGCACAGCCTGTTGGCTAATTTAGAGAAACTCGCTGAAGGAAACCCGATCGATGAACCTCGCTGAAAATCTTGCCGTCGAACGATCGCCCGATCCAATGGACTTGACTGTTACCGATTTGGAGAAACTGCAAGCGGAGCATCCCGACTGGCAAATGGAATTGGTCGGTGGGAAGATTATTGTTATGAGTCCATCGGGGTATGAATCAGAAGAAATTGCGTTTGAGTTTGGGGCACAGTTGCGGGACTGGGTGAAGCCTCGTAAGCTAGGTCGAGTGACAGGTTCCAGTGCTGGCTATATCCTTCCCAATTCTGATGTTCGTGCCCCAGATGTGTCGTTTGTCAAGGCAGAGCGGCTGCGCCGCAGTCCGGCATCTTATGCTCAAATTGTCCCAGATTTCATGGTTGAAGTGAAGTCACCCAACGACACGCTCAGAGAACTCCGAGAAAAGATCAATGATTTTCTATCAATGGGCACGATCGTCGGCATCCTGATTCACCCCAAAAAACGGTTTGTCGAAATTCACCGTTTGGGTCAAGAGCCGATCGTCCTTCAAGATGGGGATATAATAACGATTCCAGATTTACTACCTGGGTGGGAAGTGGCGGTGTCTGAGTTGTGGTCGCCTGTGTTTGAGGAAGAATGAAGACAAGGATGAAGGATGAAGGATGAAAAGGTGTGGAGAGATGCAGCAAGAAAATAGGCTTAATTCAAAACTCAAAACTCAAAACTCAAAACTCAAAACTTTCATCCCCTCATCCTCCCAACTCTGGCAATATCTAGGAATTTATTTGCTGCTGGGTACGATCGCCCTCGCCATGCTCCTGCCGTTGATTTGGTTGGTCAGCACGGCATTCAAATCGCCTGTGGAAGATATTTTTCAATTTCCGCCACAGTTTATCCCAGGGCAGCCTACCATTCAGAATTTTATCAAGGTATGGCAGACGAATCCGTTTGGGCAATATTTGTTCAATAGTACCTTGGTGGCAGTGCTGACAGTGGCGCTGAATCTGCTATTTTGTTCGCTGGCGGCTTATCCGTTGGCACGATTGGAGTTTCGGGGACGGGAGGCAATTTTTACGCTGATTGTGGCTACAATTCTGATCCCATTTCAAATTGTGATGATTCCGTTGTATATTCTGGCGGTGCAGTTGGGGTTGCGGAATACCTATCTGGGACTGATTTTTCCAGCGATCGCTCAGCATTCGGTATTTTTCTATTACGTCAAGCCTTCCAGGGCGTTCCCAAGGAACTCGAAGAAGCCGCTCGGATGGATGGTTGCTCAGAGTTAGGTATCTGGTGGTTTGTCATGTTGCCTGCGGTGCGTCCGGCACTAGTCACGCTAGCGATCTTCGTTTTCATTGGCTCCTGGAGCGATTTCCTGTGGCCTTTGATTATTCTGGATCGACCGGAATATTACACATTACCGCTCGGAGTCGCCAAGTTAGCTGGCGCGTTTTCGCTGGATTGGCGATTAATTGCCGCCGGATCAGTCATTTCGATCGCCCCCATCCTGTTGTTCTTCATCGTGATGCAACGCTACATCGTCCCGACTGAATCAGGCAGTGGGGTGAAGGGCTAGGATAGCAGCATGAAGACACTCCTAATTGGGCTAATTCGGTTTTATCGATCGTTTATTTCGCCGCTATTCCCGCCCACTTGTCGCTTTCAGCCGACGTGTTCTCAATATGCGATCGAGGCAATTGCCCGATTCGGCGCATTACGCGGAAGCTGGTTGGCGATCCGACGGATTCTTCGCTGTCACCCGTTCCATCCTGGCGGCTATGATCCGGTTCCGCCGCATTCGCATTCTGATGGCGATCAATCGTCTCATAAACACTGACGCAATTCCACCCCTGCACCCCGTCCTAACCCAAGTAGCTTAAGCCGTTTGAAGTTGAAGCGTGGGATAGTCGATATAGCCTCGCTCGTCGCCGCCATAGAAGGTGGATCGATCGTATGGATTCAGTTCAGCATTCTGAGCAAACCGTTCGACCAGATCGGGATTAGAGATGAAGAGTCTACCGTATGCGACCAGATCAGCTTCACCATTTGCAATGACTGCATTTCCAGTTTCCCGATCATGTCCTCCTGCGGCGACGATTGTGCCGTTATAGACCGATCGAAAGAAACCTGCTGTCAGGTTTTGTCCAGCCGGTGCGCCGTTATCAATTCTCGGTTCAACGATGTGAATGTAGGCGAGGTTGAAGCGATCGAGGGCTTTTACCACATACGTGAACAGGGCTTCTGGATTGGAATCAAACATACTGTTGAACGTGCCACTGGGGGAGAATCGAATGCCAACGCGATCGGCTCCCCACACACCAGCAACCGCTTCTACCACTTCCAAAACCAAGCGGGCACGATTTTCGATCGATCCGCCATACTGATCCGGGCGCTGGTTTGAGCCATCCCGCAAGAATTGATCAAGCAAATACCCATTGGCGCTGTGAATCTCAACGCCGTCAAAGCCAGCCGCCAACGCATTTTCAGCCCCTTTCCGGAACTGCTCCACAATTCCAGGAATTTCGTTGGTTTCTAAAGCGCGAGGCGTGACAAAAGGCTTCTGTCCTTGGTAGGTTGACGCTTCTCCTTGAGGCGCGATCGCACTGGGCGCAACGGGTAATTCACCGTTGGGTTGTAGAGAAGGGTGAGAGATTCGCCCGACGTGCCACAGTTGTAAGAAGATCCGACCCCCGCGATCGTGAACCGCTTTTGTCACCAGCTTCCAGCCTTCCACTTGCTCTGGAGAATGAATTCCGGGCGTACTCGGATAGCCAACGCCTTGCGGAGAAACTTGAGTCGCTTCACTGACAATCAATCCAGCCGATGCCCGTTGAGCATAATATTCTGCATTCATCACTCTGGGCACATTTTCTTCTCCTGCCCGGTTTCGGGTCAGAGGAGCCATCATCAATCGGTTTGGTAATTCATAGCGACCGACTTGAACGGGAGAAAGTAGCGTTTTTTGACTCGTCATTGGTGAGATCTCCATGAAACAGGAATGGACTAACTGATACTCAAATCGGGTTGATGTCTATGTTGATGCATCTCATCGATCGTTGGATGGAGCACAGGAATATAGTGTTTTCTTGGTGCCTTAGCGTCTTAGAGGTTCAAGGTTTTCTGGAGCTTGCTTACAGCCAGTTTCACTTGCATAAGCCACACGCATACCCATCCACTCATCCACTCATTTACCCACCCACACACAACTGTGGCTCACTCATCTGAAAACCGCTGTAAGTCGCGATCCCAAATTACTTCGTTCCAGAATCACACCGATACATCCAAATGGATTAATCCCTCGATCGATTACTCGTGCCTATGCTGCCGAAGTCGCTAAATTGTTTTGCTCCACTAAGGCATTTAGCTTTTCGTGCAGTTGTCGTTTAGGAACCACACCAATCACCTCATCTACCACTTGACCGTTTTGGAAGAACAGCAGCGTGGGAACCGCTTGAATTGCGTATGCTGAAGCGATTTCGGGATAGTGATCAATATTCAATTTGCCAACTTTAGCCTGTCCAGCAAATTCCGTTCCGAGAGCTTCGACAAATGGGCTTAGGATACGACAAGGTCCACACCACGCTGCCCAAAAGTCTACAACGACTGGAATATGGCTAGCCAAGACTTCTGGCTCAAAGTTTTCGTATGTTAGGGTCAATATATCAGCACTCATTGCCGCCTCCTGTAGAGTTGAACCCAGGTGAAGAGAGCGTAGGGTCAGCCAGAACGATCGTTTCTAGCCTTCCCAAACCATTAGTTAAACGATCATTTAACTAAACTATAGCAAGTGCTTTCTGAATAGTCAAGTTGTTGTTTAACTATTTCAGTATCCTCGTTCAATCGCGTACCATAGAGTTAAATAACGCAATGTGCAACTTCATGCCGACAAGTTTTGATTTCTAGCGGGGTAGGCCTCTTGCTTGCTTCAATCTGGACGGGCAAGACGCCCATCTCACAAAAGATGTAAAGAAGTTGCATATGGCATAGTGAGCTTCGTCATTAAAATTAATCCTGTTTAAAGCACATTTGAGACAATCTGATATGACTGAGCATTTCCAACCTGGAGAGACGATCGCGCCTTCTCCAACAAACTGCACACCCACCGAACAACGGGCAAAAATCTTCGCTGCCCTCTCTGATCCAACGCGCCTCCGCATTGTCGAATTGTTGGCAGAAAAATCTGAAATGAGTGGTTCAGAAATTGCGGCTCAATCTGGAATCAGTTTGGCGCTTTTTTGTCACCACTCGAAGATGTTAGCCGAAGCCGGAATCATCCAAGTGCGCCGTGAGGGTCAGACCAAGTACAATTCGCTGAATCGAGAGTTGTTGTTGAGTTGCTTTACTAGCTTCCAGGGGCTGTGTGCAGCTAAAGCGATGTCTGGATGCAACCCTCCATTGATCGCAGATTGACCACAAAGATACGAAGACACCAAGAAAAAAATTTACTGCTCTTTGTGCCTTCGTGCCTTTGTAGTGAAACGCTATTGTATAGTTCTACCCGCAACCCAGTCTGCCTATGCCTGTTTTGACTATCGGTGATCCAGCTCCCTGGTTCATTATCCCGTCGATCGCCAATCAATCTGCCCATGCAAATACGATCGTGGGTGGCTATCGCACAGTGCTATTCTTCTTTGGCAGTTCCCAAGATCCACAGATTCAACCCATCTTGAGCAATTTTCGCGCCGCCCAATCCCAGTTTGAACAGCACACTGTTACTTTTTTTGGAGTTAGCATTGATCCGACCGATCGATCGCTGGATCAATCTGGAACCACTGCTCATTTCAAATTTCTGCTCGATTTTCGAGGCGATCTCAGCGCCCAGTATGGCGTTTGTCAACTGAGCGAAAATGGCAGCATTTCTTACGATCCAACTTCGTTTATTCTGGACGAAAATTTGAGGGTGCTTGACGTGGTTCCGCTAGAGTCGCATATTCCGCATGTCGATCGCGTCCTCCAAGCAATCAACACCTTGCCAAAACCTCAGCCTCCTCAAATCATTTTCCAGATTGCGCCCGTCCTAACCATTCCAAATGTGCTTCCGCCGGAATGGTGTCAACGTTTGATTGATCTCTACAATGCAGATGGTGGCACTGATTCGGGGTTCTTCAAGCAGGAAAGAGACAAAACAGTTCTAATAGTCGATCACACCATTAAACGACGACGCGATGTTTTGCTCACTGATCCAGAGTTAATTAATCAAGTGAATGCGCTGATATGGCGACGAGTGAAACCAGAAATTGAAAAAGCCTTTCACTTCCGCATCAGCAATTTTGAACGATACACAGTCGCTTGCTATGAAGAAGCGACTCAAGGCTTCTTCCAACCTCACCGGGATAATCGCTCAGTCGGCACGGCTCATCGTCGGTTTGCCATGACCCTCAACCTCAACACAGGCGACTATGAAGGAGGATGCTTGCGTTTTCCAGAATATGGCACCGATTTGTATTGTGTAGCCACGGGAAGCGCGATCGTCTTCTCTTGTTCTCTGCTGCATGAGGCAATTCCAGTTACAAAAGGACGACGCTTCGCGTTGCTTTCATTCTTCTACGGCAATGAAGACGCTAAATTGCGAGAACAGACCAAGTCGCAAATCATCCGGGATGGCGGAAAAGGTAGCGAAACGGGCGATCGTGACTCTCAGCCATCAGATAAAAAACCTGATAAACAGAAACCTGATAAACAGTCACTCGGATTTCAGCCCAAACACCGCAAGCGTTAGAGCATCAATGTCGCCAGTTTTCAATTGCGTCCAATCCACCAAAATTGTACCACCTGTAAATTTTTTGGCGATGGATGGCGTGGTGTCGGGGCAATCCCGGCGGTAGGGACAGACACGGTGGTCTACCCCTACCGATGGCAAAATCAACAAAAAATTTACAGGTGCAAATCGTTTCATCCCAGTCTCCAGCAACGCCCAAAATCTATGGGCACAGTATGTCCTGCCCTTTCGATCTAGGTTTCCCGTGTCCTACCTCCCACTCGTTCACCGGCTCCAAGCGAATCAGTCTGTTCATAAACCGAAAGCAGGACGCTGAAGATAGAGCCTTCTCCAGACTTACTTTTCACTGAGATTGAACCGCCGCATCGCAAAAGCAACTGCTGGACAATTGACAGTCCTAACCCTGCACCGCTAGAGTCTTCACCACTGCCGCGTACTCGATAGAAGCGATCGAAAATCTTGGGAAGTTCAGCCTGGGGAATGCCGACGCCCGTATCCCGAAAATCAATCTGGATGAAATCTCCCTGTGGCTTTGCCTTGACCCAAACCTGACCTCCGCTCGGCGTGAATTTAATGCTGTTATGCAGAAGATTGATCACAATTTGCCTTAACCAGGAGGCAACACTAGAGACAGGTGGCAGATCTTCAGAAATCGTGTAACCAAGCATCAATCCTTTTTCTTGTGCCAAGGGCTGGTAAGTGCTGACGACTCCCGGCACAATATCCGTCAAACGCAAGGGTTCCATCGGGATTGGCTCAACCGTGCTTTCCAGTTGCACTAAATCTAAAACGCTGGTAATCAAAGAGCTTTGGCGATCGCATTCATGACTGAGCATATCCATATATCGCTGACGTTGAGGCGGTTTGAGATGCGGCGAATGTAACAGTGACAATGCCGTTTTCATATTTGTCAACGGTGTTCGCAACTCTTGCCCCATCGTTTTGACAAACTCATCTTTAATTCGCAGCGCATTCACTAATTCTTCGTTCTCTTGGCGGAATGCTGTCGCCGTTTCAGCCTGCCGTCGATAAACAGCACCACTCCGCCACATTTCCTCCTGTCGCTGAATTTGTTTGGTCAATAGACGACCGAGCAACGTCGGACTCAACCGATCGATGGCTCCTTGCTCAATCAGTTGTTCCCAGGTCAACACCAGTGCTTCAACTTCAGCATCCGATTTTCTGGTAGGTTGCCCAAATTGAATTGCTCGATTCACGCCATCTAGCACCGACTTGACCGTAGACTGATCAAACGAACAGATGCCCAAGAGCGGATGTTTTTGCTCTAAACCCTCCTCAAACATCTGATTCAGTCTGTTAGGCTTTTGCGACTCCTGGCTATCGTGTCTCAGGCGAACCGATCGCGGACGATGCGCCAAGATCAGCCCATAGAACTCTGGCGAAACGACCAACACAAAATATTCCCGCTTCAACTGGCTATCCACCGCTAGCGGCAGCGAATAGGTCCGCGAATTTGCCTCAATCGATGTTTCTCGCGACGGATCATCCAGTGTTTCCATGTCGGTTCCATTTCCGTCGATCGCCTCCCCACCGTCCCAACTCATTGATAAATCGCGCAAGGCTTCAGACGGATCGCTATCTGCCAATACACCCGTTAAATCACCTGGCACTTTTCCAGGCGAGGTTTCTTGATAGGTATGCAGGTTGTAAAGAGAATACAGCGCCGTAGCAGACTGCCGAAATCGCTCGACCTCAGCTTGCCATACCTCGCCTCTGGGCAGCTTAAGCCAAATTGTGGCTGAAACTTGCTGCTCAATCAGCAGGTCAAACAAAATCCCAATTAGAGATTTGAACGTTGTTGGACTAATTTGTAACGGTTGCGGGGATGGTTCAGAGCTAATTGCTAGCTCATATAGAGAAACATCCGCAGAGCGTAATGAATTCATGATCTGGGCAAATGCAAATGAGGGAATATGGAACTCCAGTCAAGCTTAAAATTCGCGAAACCAGAACGCAGGCTCAATCCGAGTCTGACCTGTAGACAGAGTTCATAGCGTTCACGCTAGAGATGGTTAACAACCCGAAGATAGCTTACAAGGCGAAATGACCATCCCTATCCAAAGATGCACATTATTAATCTCTACACTTGTTGTTCAATAAAACCGTGTCATTTATTTCATTATTCTCCGAATCTTCTCTTGTGAAACAGATGAATGAGGATTCGATAACAGCATCCCACTTTTCTCACTTTTTACACACTTTTTTGCTTCAAGAATTCTGGTTTCAAAAATTTTACTTTAAAGACTACTGACTGCATCTGCAATTTGCCGTGAGATAAACGGTAGTATAGTCTCACTATCACTGTAGGGTTTGCCCTCAGTGAACACCACCAGCAAATAAGGACGGCAGTTGAACAATTCAATGTATGCTGCGTCATGGCGAACTTGACTCGTCCAGCCGGCCTTCGACCAAACTTGAGCATTTTGAGGCAGCCCAGCCCCTAAGAATCCGGTGATTTGATTTTCAGGATCAGCCGCAAGCTCAGCCGGATCGAGACTACGCTTCAGTACGCTCATCATCGACTGCGATCGCTCCGACGACACCGCCACCCCTCCCACAATACTATGGAGCAGCCGTGCTACCGCATCGGTGGTCAGCCTATTGCGATTATCCATCAATTCGCCTAGAAACACTCGCTCCCGTCCATATGCCCCGTCACACCAGGTTTTCTGATTGACATTAATACTTTCTAACTCTGTCCAACCCAGCGCGTGAAAATAGCGGTTGACAATATTGCGCTGATACATCCATGTTTCAAATGGTCTAGGTGACAATTCTGGTCCACTCGTGGTTCCGGTCAATACATCTACCACTAAACTTGTTGCGTCATTACCGGAATCGACAACCATATCTCGGATAGCGCGATCGAGTTCACTCGACGGTTGAATCATCCCCTGCTTGAGCCACTCATGTGCTGCCACAAGATAAAACAACTTAACCACACTCGCCGGATAAATCTGCTCCACCCCTCGATAAGTAAACCCGCGCACTGAATACTTCCAAAATTCTTCAGGAGTCAAAGCGCCTCCTGTATTCACAGGCACAGGCTCATCGTAAACAATCCAGGTGAGCGCAATCTGGTTCCGTGCCAATTCAGGAAACTCTATCCATGTGGCTTCAAGAACACGATCGCCCAACCGATCCAACTGTTCGTCTCGGCGGAAGAAAGGCATATCTAAACGGATGAAGGATGAAAGAAATGAATGGTTAGCAAAGGATCACTGACTAACAGCAAAGACACAAACCAGACCTATTATGAGACGACAGATGACATAATTATTACCTCTAATACCCATTCGTTCACTCTTCTTCATCCCTCATCCCTGCCTCCTGACTCTTCCCATCCCTCATCCTTCATCCCTCACCTGTGGTTTCCCTCCCTGAACTTCAAGCTGCTTTCAACACTAATCGATCGCTGGAGTACCAGTGTCAAGCCAATCTGAATATTTATAATTCGCCCACGTTAGAAAGTTTGGCTACTCAAGCGGTGGCAGGGCGACAATTGCGAATTTTGCCTCAATCCGCGAATGGAACCCGGATTATGGGAGTGGCGATCGAGGTGCAGCTATGCGAGGATGACTACTCCGGTTGGTTGGCACTAGAAGATCTAGATTTAATTGAGGTGGCAGAAAGCCCGTATCAAGCGATCGTGCGCTCCCTAGCCGAAATTCGGACTCGTCTCCCTCAAGTCATTGCTTATACCCACAATGCCATGACCCAACCCAATCACTATCTCTGGGGTGGCACAGTTGGACCTAACTATGACTGTTCTGGGCTAATGCAGACCGCCTTTGCCGCCACCGGAATCTGGCTTCCCAGAGATTCTTACCAGCAAGAGGCATTTTCGCAACCTATTTCAGTTGAAGAATTGGAACCTGGCGATCTCATCTTTTTTGGCACTCCCGAACGGACAAACCACGTCAGTCTCTATCTGGGAGAGGGCTACTACATTCACAGTTCTGGGCGTGAGAAAGGGCGCAATGGGATTGGAATTGACTTACTTTCTGAGGCAGGAGACGGAATCAGCCAAGCGTACTATCAGTTATTTCGGAGAGCAGGGCGAGTGGTAGAAAGCTACCAACCTAGTGCTTTGTCAAGCAAAATTTGATAGGTAATGGGGGGTGGGGCATTGCCCCCACGCAGGGGTTTCACCCTTGCATCCCGCAGAACAAAAATGACAGACGACTAGTCGGGGGATGAATTTAAAAAGCAGAAAGGGCACCGACGACTGACCGTGTTTCGTCTCGGTACCCTTGCTGGTTCGCTCCTCACACATAGGTAAGAATAGCAAACCTCTATGGCTTTGTCATCCGTTTGAAGGAAATATTGCATTGATGTGACAAATGTTTTCTCTTCGTCATATAAAAGGGAGTTATGTGCACTATCCATTTGAATGGCGGGGTTCGCAAACGCAATGTGCGACTTCTTTAAATCTTTTGTGGGATGGGCATCCCACCCGTCCAGCTAGGGCAGGCAAGTTCGGATACATCCACTCAGCCATTCATCTACTCTTCCACCCCTCAAATCTAAGTTGACAACCTACTAAAGTTCTATTGGGGCAGTGATGCCTAACCCATTTTGCAAAAGTAATCGCAACATTGCTTGTGTCACCCATACTAACCCCAGCCGAGCTTGAGCTAATGCTCGATCGCTTGCTTTGACTACGCCCCAAATCCGGCAGGCAGCATAAAAGCTCTGAAAATTGTGGCTGAGGATGTCTGCTAGTTCAATAATTCGGCTTGGAGAAATGGGTTTAGACGGGTCAGAAAGGCAATCTAGGATAGTAACAATTTGTACAATTAAG
The DNA here is from genome assembly GCA_012033255.1 of Cyanobacteria bacterium RU_5_0. Taxonomy (GTDB): domain Bacteria; phylum Cyanobacteriota; class Cyanobacteriia; order Elainellales; family Elainellaceae; genus JAAUSF01. Next base: position 10,871 of record JAAUSF010000058.1, on the reverse strand, counting down.
CGGCGTTCGGTGGGATGGTTACAACGCAGAGCGTGGTCACAGGTAGACCAGGGGATCGGTTGAGGTGCATTGACGAAAAGAGATGTAGGCAATTGAGCATCTCGTTGACTCAGGTGAATCAGCTGATCCGACAGTCCCAGGCGCAGCAGCGAACAACAGTGAGCATGAGTATACAAAACATTTGCAATACTGGTAGAATTACGGTTAGAGTTATTTAGGATACAAGTGTTAGTCTGGTTACAATCACCGACTGTTGACAGTTGAAGCGTTGACAATTGATTAGTCAAAACCTGGAGCCATGCTGTGAGTCCACGATCGCTAAGGTATAGGTGAATCCACCCTGGAGGAACCGCTTGAACGGTAAACTCTCGTTGAACCCGATCAAGTCTTGATTCAGTCGCTGGACTCGCTGACATCAGGTCATCCTTCAAATAATCAGCAAGTTGTTTTGCAGTGTCCCATATGGGCGGATGGTAAGGTAACGTGTCGATAAATTTGAGGGCGATCGCAGAGACGTACCAAATTTGGCTATCCTCTTTCACGCGATTAAGAGGAATTTCCCACGGTACGGACGATTTAAATTGGGATGTATCGAGTACACTGACAGGGTGGGTTAATAACGGAGCTTGTGAACTCTTTTCCCAATCATGAAAGGCCTTTTGTAGTCTATTAACTAGTAGCGACCGCAACGAGAAGGATACGATAAGGGGCGAGAACATGCAGCCGTTTTAGCTGAAAAGAACTTAAACTGAATTCAGTATTTCCACGGGTTTCGATCCAAGGTAAATTTTAGGTTAAAAAACTGTTAAGTCAGGGGAAGCAAAAAGGAGGTTCAAATATGCCGTGTAAACCGAATAACTCCGCGATTCTCTCTACCCTATAAAGAAAAAAGATAAGCTGGTTCTACCCTGCCAATCGATCGATTTAGGGAGTTGAATCCAGCTTACCCCATCCACCCTCAGTTCTAGAGTTTCCCTCCCACCTCTACTGAATTTTATTAGCTCCCTCCTATGTTTTCAGTGTCTACACAACCCGAAACCGCTCGTCCCTTCCTGACTTGGCAGCGCATTTTGGATTGGGCGCAAGAACACTACCGCTGTCGCACCTTCAATAAGGACGAGAAAATTCCAGCCCGTGCTGGTTTGCTGTATTTGGTACAACGAGGTGCTGTCCGGCTTGTTGGCGAGGCGCAGGTCAGTGCAGTCCCCGGTGCTAATTCCTCTCGTGTCCCTCGAATTAATTCAGAAGAAGCTTTTCTGGGTTTTGTGGGAGCAGGACAGCCCTTTGAGATTGTGGCTCAATCGCCATTTACCCTGCAAGGCTTTGCCCATGTTGACCAAACCTCAGTGATCTGGCTGTATTGGCACGACCTAGATAACTGGCCTCACTTCCGACGCGAAGTGTTGGATGCTTTCCGCTATCAGCATCAGCGCAAACTATTGTGGCTCAGTACTTTAGGGCAGCGTCGCACGATCGATCGCCTCCTGGGTTTCTTGACGCTGTTGATCGAAGAATTCGGTGAACCTTGTGAAGAAGGATATTGTCTCCCTTGGGCGCTGACCCATGCCCAAATTGGCAGTGCGATCGGCTCTACCCGCGTCACGGTCACTCGCTTAATGGGTAAACTCCGCCAACGCGGGATGATCCGTACCTACGGTGACAATTTACTTTGCTTGCCTGCGGAAGCGATCGTTCGTCACCACGCTCAATCTAGCTAGTTTTGCTAGCTAATTTTGAATGTGCCCCTAACGGATGCGAACAAAGCCAGCCTTGCTGATTAGATCTTGACCTTCGTTGGTCAGCAGTAAATCAGCATATGCTTCGCCTGCCTGCTGATCGATTTGACCATTCTGCTTCACGATCACAAATAAGTTACGAGTCAGAGGATATTCACCATTTTTCAGAGCATCAGCATTGATCTGATTCCGTTGTGCCGGACAATCTGACTCCGGAACCAAAGGAAGTTGATAGGGTGGGATCAATTTGTCTGGCTCACGCCCCAGTGGAATTGGCTTAATCGTGCATTGACCCACCACTTCGGGAGCAGAGGCATAGTAGATTCCGCCTGGGTCAGCCGATAGGACTCGGAGTGCCGATGTCGTATTAGCAACAAACTGAACCGTATTGCTCAATGACGCTTCGCCCAAAACATTTTCAAGAAAGAAAACTACTGTTCCACCGTCTTCCACACGCCGTGAGTAAGGGGTAATTGACAGATCGGGGCCGCCTACTTGGTTCCAGTTGGTAATTTGCCCCGTGTAAATTCCTTTGAGTTGGTCCACAGTTAGACCAGGGATATTGAGACTGGGATGAACCGCGATCGCGATCGCATCCAGTCCCACTGGAATTTCCCGTAGTGTAAATCCGCGTTGTTGCGCTGTCTCATACTCTTCTGTCTTCAACGAGCGCGACGACTGGGCAAACGCCAACTGATTATCCAAGAGCATCCGAATCCCAGACGACGATCCCGGCGTCCCAGTTACAGGATCGGTATAGCGCAATTGAAAGCTACTCCAAACCTGCTGAAACACCGGATCAACTTGTCCTCGAATCGGTGCCCAAGTTGTGCTACCGCCATAATTGAACAGCCCAGAGGGCACATTCTTCACAGCAGCAAAGGTTTGGGCGATCGGCTCTCCAGAGGAAGAGGATGGGTTAGCAGGCGATTGGGTTGGTAAATTAGGGTCATTCGGGATTTGAATCTGCGATCGTTGAAGGAGCCACCAGACAACGACACCGATTAAGGAAAGCGTTATTAGAAGCGAAAGAATCAAAACAGGAGCTTCATTTTTTTGCGACATAGAGTGGAATAGAGTGAGAGAGTGAAAGGATAAGGGAGTGAGGAGTGTGCCCCATCCCCCATCTCATTACCGGACTGGAACAAAATCGTAACCATATCCCGATCGAGAGCCAGGTTCAATCACGACAAGCTGCATTGGCTGATTTCGATCGCCCGATCGCAGAAATTCGATCGTTCCTGTCGCTCCGGCAACAGAAAAGCCAGGGGTATTTAATGCTTGCTGGACACCTTGCCGGGTCGGGTTGCGCCGCAGTCCCTCAATTAGCACTTCAGTCGCATCATAGGACATAGCCGTGCGCCAGCTCACATCCCCTCCCCAAAGCCGCCGAGAGGTTTGGACAAATTCTGTCTGAGGATTCGACAAAATAATCCAGGGGACAGCAACAACCATGCGCTCTGCGGACTCCTTGCCATCTTCCAAAACTCCAGGATTGTAAAGGCTGTCCCCTCCAAGCAAGGGAAGAGTGCGATCGTTCTCCTGGATCACTTGGAGGGCTTGATCAAGCGTAGGGGTATTGGTTGCCAAGATTAAGACCTGAACATTTTGCTGCTTTGCCTGATCGAGCGTGGTACGAGCATTGAAGTTCGCCTCAGAGACATCAAATTCGATCGCGGCTCCTCCTTCTGTGTTCAGCGCCGTGGTCAGTTCCTCCTTGAGGGATTGGCTATAGTCGCTTTGAGAATTAAAGTAAATCGCCGCTTTCTGCATATTCAGCGTGTTTAGCATATACCGGGAAAGCGCCGCCGCCGTGAAGCGATCGCTTGGTACAGTACGAAAAACATAGTCTCCCTCATTTGAGACTTGAACAGAAGTGCTAGTTGGCGAAATCATTACCAACCGACCCTCTTGATAGAGACCCGCCGCCGCGAGGGTCGCATCACTGCCAAAATGCCCGATGACTCCCAAGACAGTAGGATCTTTGACCAGTGCTGTCGCCACCTGCATTGACACATCTGGATCATTGTCATCGTTAACAATCATGACTTTGAGGGGAATGCCATTGATCCCGCCCGTTTGGTTAATCTGATCTTGGGCTTGTGCCACGCCGCGCAAAATTTCTAATGCCGGATCTGGGGATTTGGCAGTTGGGACAGCCACCGCGAGTGTATAGGAGGCACGATCGCGTATCCGAGCGTTGTTCAAGTAAATCAAAGCTTCAGGATCGTTGCGATCATCTGTTAAAGAGGCTTCGAGAGCCGTAATAGCTTGATCGTAATTTTTGGAAGAAATTGCCTCAATACCTTCCTGCTTATCGGAGGATGCCCCCTCTGTAAAGAGTAACGTTGATCCCGTACTAAAGCGATCTTGTAGAGGCACCGATTGAGTTTGATCAGAACTACCGTCTTGAGCAGCACCGTCTTGAGCAGCGTTGTCTCTAGCAAACAAATTACCCAAGTTGAGGCGATTGCTCAAGAGCCAAAATCCGCCCGCAATCAGTGCCAACGTAACCAACAGAGCTAACAGCAGAACTGGAGTTTCGTTTTTTTGAGACATGAGCAACTCTAAACTTGGGAGCAATATATCCCCAGATTAGCTCCTAGAACAGCCGAGAGAGAAGGATGTAAATCAAGCGAAACACAATTGTCACAACGATCGCACATAATCCGGCAAAAATGGCAACACAAAGAATAGCTAATATTGAACCTCCAGCAGCCGATGCCAACTGAGCCAAGATAGAAAACTGCCCGATCGCTTGATTGAGTGCCGGAACAAAAACCACCAGCCCCAGACTAATGGCGGCAATAATCACCAGGTCGATTTTTCAATCCAGCGACGATTCTGAGCCAGCACCATTCCACCCACGACAGCCAGTGTGATGAGCCAAAAGTTCGGAGTGATGACTGTCCCCAGTAGGCTAGCTAGGGCGATCGCCACCAATCCTCCTTCAAATCCAGTAAAGGCAGCTCCCCCAATTAACTCGATCAGGGAAAAGGAGGAACGGGAGGAGACGGGGGAGGCGGGTGGGGAGTGGGGAGCGGAAGGAGGAGCGAGCGAGGGGGATGGGGTGGATGGGATGGGAGGACGAGCGAGCGAGGGGGATGGAGTGGATGGGATGGGAGGACGAGCGGGAGGTGAAGAGCGGCGAATGGTCTGCGGAGCAGGTTTGGGGGACGGCAGTGGTGCCTTCAGGGCTGCCATTACCTCATCGGCAGATTGGAATCGCTGATTAGGGGCAGATAGAAGCATCCGATCGAGGACACCCGCAAGGCGATCGCTCACTCGTATATAGTTTTTCCAGTTCCAGTCATTAGTCCGAGCGTCAATCAGATCGGGTGGATTTTTCCCGCTCAGCAGCACAATACAGGTGACAGCAAGGGCATACAAGTCTGTCGCGGGAGTAATATTGCCACCTGTCGTCTGTTCTGGCGGGGCAAAGCCTTTCGAGTAAATGCCCGTCGATCGTCGCACGGGCTGTCCCACCATTGAAGCGGTTGTCGTCACCTGTTTAACAGCCCCAAAATCCAACAGATAGTAACGTCCATCCTGATGGCGCATGATGTTGGAAGGCTTGATGTCTCGGTGAATCGAGCGATTATTATGGACAAACTGAAGGACTTTGAGGATTTCCGTCAACATTTCTGTCACTTCTTCCTCCGAGAAGCGACCCTTTTCGTCCAGCAATTCCTCCATGTTTTTCCCATCGACAAACTCTTGCACCAGGTAGAAGAATTTTTCCATTTCACCCGGAGTCCGGCTCTGCACATCTAGCTCAAAAAACGCCAGCAGATCGGGAATTTGAGTATGGCGATTCCCCAAACTTTCAAGGACTTCGGCTTCGCGTTCAAAGAGACGTTGGGCAACTTCCAGTTGTTCAAGGGTAAGGTTGCCGGATGGCTGAAACTGCTTGACAACACAGAGGCGCATCATGGGCGTATAGCGATCGCGTGCCAAAAACGCGGCTCCAAAGCCACCCCGACCGAGCAATTTTAGGGGAATGTAGCGACCGACTAAAATCTGCGGCATTCCACATGCCGTACAAAACTTCTGTGGCACCGTCTTCAACGTGGTACTGTCATCCAGATCCGGGAAACGATTGAGGGGTCGGGGACAGGTTGGACGAGTGCAGTAGAGTTCCATGAGCGTTGTAATTAGTTGCCGCCGGGGTGGAAAGGAGTAGTCTCCAACGATCGAGAATCCACAGGTTCAGCCGTCGATTGCTCTACAGGCTCTTCAGATGCTGGAGGTTTATAAGTAGCAAACTGAGGCAGGATTTCGTGGATGAAGGCTTCTGCGGCTTTAGAGCGATATCGATTCGGGTTAATGATCACCGAGAGGGTTCGATGAACGACCACACCTTCTATTTTGCTTCGATGCAAAACACCCATCTGGAGTTCCTTCTCGATCGCTGAAATGGAGACAAATGCCGCCCCTAATCCTGCTTGAACTGCGTTTTTAATTGCCTCGATCGTATTGAGTTCCATCTCAATCTTAAGCCGCCGAGTTTCGATGCCGCAGCGAGTCAAGACGTGATCAATCACTTTACGAATCGTTGATTGTGAGTCTAACGCAATAAACTGGAGCTTATACAAATCGTCTCTCTCAATCTGATTCATCCGAATAAAGGGATGAAACACAGGCAGGATCAATGCAAGTTCGTCTTCGGCATAGGGAACAATCTCTAGAGAGTCTTGCAATTCTGAAGGGACTTCACCACCGATGATAGCGAGATCAATTTGTCCATTCGCAACACTCCAAGCCGTGCGACGAGTGGAATGGACATGGAGTTGTACAGCAACTTCAGGATACTTCTGCCGAAATAGACCGAGCATTCGAGGCAGCAGATATGTTCCTGTTGTCTGACTTGCGCCGACAATCAGGGTACCCCCTTGCAAGTTTTGCAAGTCTTCGATCGCCCGACAAGTTTCTTGGCAGAGGCTCAAAATTCGATCGCCATAACTCAACAACAAGTGACCGGCTTCAGTCAATTGCGCTCGTCTACCCCCTCGATCGAACAGGGGCACGTCGAGTTGGCGTTCTAGGTTTTGCACCTGAAGACTTACAGCTGGTTGGGAGACGTAGAGGCTGTCGGCAGCACGCTTAAAGCTTCCCTCGGCGGCGATCGCTTTAAGAATGCGTAACTGATCCAAAGTGAAAGGGAGATCAGACATGGCTGCTAAATCTACAAAAAAGAGTAAACCTAATCACAGAAGGCATTGTTTCCATCGCCTGAGTGAGTGAAATAGGCTTGTATGCTAAAGGTTGATCCAAAAACAAACATAAGTCAAACTATGGAGAATCATAATTGATAGGTAGATTCTAGGTCGATGGGATGATGACGATAAACACTTTAGATCCCTGTGTATTTTCTCTATGTATTCTGTCAAACCATGATTACGCTGATGGTGCAGCGTCGCTAAAGTTAGGTAAATCCGTAAGTGACACATGAGTTACGCAGGATGGTTGTGCATTGACAGCCCCTAGTATGGGGTGCTGACATACGAAGAACAACCGATAAATGGGCAAGATTTTGACAAAGCGATATATTGGCGCGGCACATTGGGTGCGAAGTTTCTGGCGCTAGGATGGCAGAGGCTGATGCCTAGCGTGTCAATGCCAAGCATACTAAGGTCAATGGTCAATCAAATAATTTAGCAACATAAAGCATCATGAAACGGGAGGTTGTCCAGGACTTTCTGAATTTACCAGGAATTGCGGGACTTGCCCTAATGGATGGGCGATCGCGTCCTTATTTTTGCGGGGTCGATCGTTCCCTCAATTTTCAGCAAAAAGAAGCCTTGGCTCAGGGCATTCAACAGGTGATTGACACGACCCCATCTGATTTTGAATTTTTTGAATTTCAATTTAGTGGGCATCAAGTTTATATCTACAAATTAGAGTGTGGAATTATTCTCCTGGTTCTCACAGCAGCTAATCTAGCTCTTCCCACCTACGTTGAAACGGTAGAGCGGCTCAAATCAGAACTCCAGCGAGATGTGATCAATGCGATCGCTACTTTCCGTCTGCTTGCAGGGAACACCACACTTTCTGGGCAAAATTATTGGAAACCGGGGATTGAAACTGGTTCGACTGCATCCATCCCTTCTCAATCTGGCATCCCCAACCATCCCCTTACCACAGAACACCCTAATTCCTCCAACGGCTCTAGCCATCCCCCATCCCAGACTCAGCCTACCCCATCTGCGTCTCCCGTTCCGAGAGCGACATCCCCTAGCCCGGAAATTCCCAGTCCCAAGCCTGATCATCTTGCTACCTCGAAAGAAGTACTGGTTGCCATTAATCATCTCAGTCAGTTCACTACGCAGTATCTAGGACCAACGGTGGTCACGAATTACTGGAAGACGACTCGCCCGGATGTGGAGTGGCTCAGCCAGTTTCAAGTCGAGCGGACTGCCCAGCTTAGTCTTCCGGAGACAGTGGCGCTGCTTCCGCTTTCCGATGAGCAACATCAATGGGTGCAAGCTTGGGTAGCCGCCTTTATCGATCGATGCGCTAAAGTGATCCGCGACTATCCCAAAACAGTCAGACAAACCGCATTGAACGATCGACAAAAATTTCTCTTACTTGCTGAATAATTGAATCCCAGATCCAACCATTTTTCCTGGAGAACCATCAATGGTTAAAACTGTCCGCCTTGAGCCAATCGCCCAAGAAACTTCGATCGAAACGAACGGCAACCTCCTATCCGTCTTGATTTCCAAAGATCTCGATGTTTTGCGGGAGTGCGGCGGACGAGGGATGTGCGCGACCTGTCACGTTTATGTCAAAGGAGGTATGGACTCGCTCTCTCCGATCAACCGCCGCGAACAGCGCACCCTCGAAGTGATCACCTCCTGTCAACCCAACTCTCGCCTTGCCTGCCAAGCTCGCGTCTTAGCCAATGGCGTCATCGTGGAGCTTCCGCCAGGGATGTATATCAACTCCATCAAAGATATTGAGGCATTGATTGGACGACGCGCCGAACAAAATTTGCTGCACCCCGTAACGGGTGAAGTTTTGGTGGAAGAAGACAAGTTGATTACGCGATCGACGTTAAAACAGCTCGAAAACTCAACCAACAACTTCAACTTTGTTTCTTTCTTCTCAAATAGCAGTGATGTTTAGGTGCCCTTACTAAAGACTTGAAATTATAGCAAGGTCTTTAATTCAGGTTTCTTAGGAAATACTTAAGAAAAATTCATCTATCAGGAGTAACTCTCATGTTAAGTCAACTCGATCGCCTCAGCTTTACGGTTGATGGTCGCTATGCAGATGATTCTGAGCTTCAGTTTATTGCGGACTACATTCGATCTTTTCCAATCCGGGCACAAACTTATCTGAAGCTACAAGAATTGGAATCAAAGTTGATGCAGCAAACCTATCAGAAGGTGCGGTTGATCGATCCGATGCTGTTCAATCACAACGGCAATGATATTACTGCAAAGTGGAAACAAGACACTCTACGAGTATTGCGCTATACAGCCGTGACGGTATTGATGGATGACACTGACACGCTGCGCGATCGTCTCCTCCTCTGGTTTCAAACCATCATGAAAGCTTTCAATGCTCAGCGAAGCTGTGATGTCACTTATCAAGTTTTGCAAGAAGTTGTTAAGCAAAATTTACCTCATGCTCAAGCGAACCTGGTTTGCCCAATTCTGGAACTCAACCGCCGCCTATTGGGGGGAAGTCTTTAAGATTCGTTTCTCTGCGTCAATTTCCCTGGGTCATGCTGACTCTTTAGCAGAGTGCTTTTAAAACGGAATCTCAGCATTATGATTGTGGTAAGTTCTCCTACCCATAGGGAACATTGAAATTAGCTCCTCTGAATTTTGCATCCCGCTCAGTGTGACCGTTAGTTGAATCAATAATTTCATGACTTTTCTGCTAGCCCATAGTGAGCCTATCTTAAATTTAGGCAATGTCTAAATCTCTGACAAACCGGCATTTGGCTGCTCCTTCAAACCCATCCAGAATTTGCTAAGAGAAAACGCAATATGGTATCAACAGAAGCCTCAAATCCTGTTAAACGCAAATATCCTAAAAAGCATAACCACTATGGGTTTCGCGATTTCTTCCAATTTGACCCTGAGAAGGGCACCATCATGGACTGGAACGACAGCCAGAATATCTTGACTACAGAAGATTTTATTATTGGGCTAGTCGAAGGTTTGGAAGAGGAGGTCGGGGATGCTTCAGCCGCCACAATGTACACGATCGGCTGCGAATGGGGGCAAAAAGACGCCTTCTTCTTCGAGAAGTGGTTTGAGCGAGAATTCGATCGCAATGTCCGTCAAACCAATCTCCTGTTTCTCCTGGAAACCTGGTGGTGGCCCTTCACATCTCAGGGATGGGGACGATGGGAAGTCGATATGGGCGATCGTAAACAAGGTTTCATGTTTATCAACATTTTTGATTCTGCGGTCGCCCGTACTCTCGGAGATGTGGGTAAGCCCGTTTGCTTCCTCTATGCCGGTTTATTTGCAGGATTTTTCACAGAACTGGTAAAAAAGCAACTAAGCTGCATCGAAATTCAGTGCTATTCAATGGGTGAAACCTACTGCAAGTTTCTTCTAGGCGGACAAGATCGCATAGATGCGGCGGCATTTTGGCTCAATGAAGGAGCAACTGCCAGAGACATCGAGAAGCGTCTAAGAACTGGCGAGGTATTGCGATGAGCCGTGCAGTCTTAACTCACACCAACGGTTCCAAACCTGACATGAATGGTTCTTCTTGGCTCCAGCAAACAGTTGAACAATGTTTCAGTCGCTTTAACTGGGACGATCATCCCCCAGAAATTCAGGAACTCAAACGAACAGTACAAGGCAGCGATCAACCACTCAGTTTTACCCTCACCGTCAGCCAATTTTTCAGTGCCATCAACTGGAACGGAAAAACGATCGCAGCACTCCCTCAACCCGAAACTCCTCCTAACTCCATCAAACCTGCCGCCTTTACCCTAGAAGACTTTTCCGATCTCTTCTAGATGTCGGAAGTAATGGAGTCAGAGTAAGGGAGTAACGGAGTAGGAGAGCCAGGAAAACACCCCATCTCCCTATTCCCTATCTCCCATCCCCCATTCCCCATTCCCCATCCCCATTCCCCATTCCCCCGATCCGCCCCAAAATTTAC
>JAAUSF010000057.1 GCA_012033255.1 Cyanobacteria bacterium RU_5_0 | reverse complement strand
GGGGCAACAGGGGTTCAGTAATTGCCCATTCTTCATCGGTGAGGTCGCTAGAATATGTCATCAGAATAGATTAGAGGGATGTCAGTGCCTTGACCTACCATTATAAAGATCTCAAATGGGTTCTATAAGGACCCGTTCCAGGCAGCGCGATCAATCCGGATGCTGAAGAGTTGTTGATAATCACCCCTGCTCCTTGGGTGATCATCTGTTGAATTTCATATTTCATGCACAAGAACACACCCCGTAGGGTCGTCGCCATCATGCTGTCAAAGTCCTCAATAGATTGTTCGTGGAGTGGCTTTGGCACAGTCCCAAACCCAGCGTTGTTGAAGGCAAAATCTAGCCTGCCGTAAGTGGCGACTGTTTTCTCGATCAGCGCCTTCACCTCTAGTTCACTTGACACATCCGATCGCACATACAAACACTCCGCTCCTAGCTCACGAATCGTTGCAGAAGTGCGCTCTGCCTCACGTCTGCCGGAGAACACAACTTTTGCACCCGCGGCAGCGAAGGCGATCGCAGTGGCTCTGCCAATTCCCGCTGTTCCTCCCGTGACTAACGCCACTTTATCTTGAAGTATCATTGTGTTTTCCTCAGCATCCCTCTTGTTGTATCAATCTGAAGTGCACCGAGTTCTAGTCCTTAACTTCTTCCAAATTCTTACGATGCCTTGTCAGATTCTGATCGTGTTAGTGAATCTGTTTTGGTGTCACTCCAATCAGGCGCTTAACCTATTGCGTCAAATGGCTTTGACCGGAAAATCCAGTTCGAGAAGCGATGTCAGCGATTGCTAGACTCGACATCGCTTCAAAGTATCCGTACAGACCACCTAATTACTTGGCAGTATAATTTCAGGTGTTGTCATAGGCATCTGTGAGAGCAACAGGGTTCCAATATTCGCTGTAGTAGACGATTTTGCCATCCTTGACTTTGAACTGACCGACATAATCTTGCTCATACCGGCGACCTGTCGAAGGAACGTGAGCTGATGCATGCAGCTCAGCCCAGATAACATCAGGATCTTCCGTCCGATATTTACGGACATTCGAGAACGTCAAGTTCTCCATGTCAACAAGCGCCGTTTTGATGTGGTTATACAGGGCAGTTCTGCCTCGTTTTTGACCCGGATTGCCCACAGAGGGTGCATATGGAAAGTCCACAATGACATCCTCATCGAGCAACTCTGCCCAGGCTTCGGTATCTGTGGCCATCAATGCCAAGTGAGCATCGAATATGTCTTCGACTGTCTTTAGTTTTGATTGCATTAGATTATCCTCCAATAGGGTGACATGCTCTCTCTTTCATCTCCTATGACGGATTGCAGTTCCTTCGGAGTTGCGCTCCGCGCTAAGCGCCAGCGTGAATCAGTGTGTTTGAAGGTAAGTTCCGATTCATCAACTTCCGCGTACTCTCAACGCCCACGATCGGCAGATTTGCAGAATCAAGCAAGCCGACCTGAACCAAGATACTCGCCTGATCCCAATAGAGGTGTTCATGGGCGACCTTACCATCCCGAAATCGAATAATGGCAACCACTGGCACTTCAACCCGTTTTTCGGTTGGAGCAACACTCGGCAACATCCAGTCCATCTGAATCGTATGAGTGAACTTAGCCACCATTTCATCGACGAGTTGATCCGTCCCGATCGTGCGCGAAATTGGAATTAGCTCGAAGTCTGGTGGGATCTGTGGAATGAAATATTTAGAATAAAACTCACCCACTGCTGGTTTTCCGACTCCTCCAGTCATGACCGGAATGTCGTTCACGTAAGCATCTTCAACCATCGTGGCGAGAGCATCTTCAGTGCTGTGAGTGCCAAACTCGGACTGCACGTGCGCTTCCCAAACTGCTTGCAAGGCTTCCTGTGCAGGTGTCAGGTTAGGGGTTGCCTGTCTATTGTCTGCTTGATTTACAGTTTGTTCTGTAACCATGTTAATGTAGTCTCCTGATTGGTAGTGTTGGTTGTATTGTCTATGCTGGCTTTGTCCACAGTTTACTGAGTTCCAATGCGTGACTTCTTCCAAATTCTTACTGTGTTAGCGAACCTGCTTTGGTGTTATGCCATTTACTCGCTTGAATTGTTGTCTTAGGTGACTTTGATTGGAGAAGCCGACTTGTAAAGCAATGTCTGCGATCGCTAATCTAATCCAGACCTGCATAAAAGCACGTTCCGCATCACTAAACTGAATGTTTTTCTGAAGGTTAGAAACCATTGCTGGTCTTCACTCCGTAAACATCATCGATAGTGTCTTCGATGCGACCGGGTAAAACAACCGTTTCCACATTAATCACCTGTATCGCTGTACTTTCAATCCACTGATTGACAGCGCTCACAACCTCAGAGAAGAGTTCATGCTCGGAAGCTCCGCCGAAGGGTCCTCGTTCAGTAATCCGAGGCGCAAAATCTTTGTACTGAATCATTTGATTTACCACCTTAAAATTGTAGGGTTGATCATCATTTCAAGAAACCATCGTGATTTGATTTGTTGACGAATCGATTCATTGTGATCCCATATCAATCAATTGCAGGGCAATCTTGCCTCGCATTCCTCCCTTTTCTAAACGTTGATGAGCTTGAACAATGTCGCTCCAAGGCAGAACTGAATCAATGACGGGTCGAATCTGGTCGCGTTCAATCAGGTTCCTCAGTGCATCCAATTGGCTTCTACACTGAGGATTGAAAACGAAGTGAATTGTCAAATTCTTACTCCAGGCATCAAGCAGTGTTTGAGGAGTTGCAATATCGACGATTGTGACAAGTTTGCCAAATGGATGAATTACTTCTGAGCTACGTCCAATCGTATCTCCTCCAACCGTGTCTAAAATCAAATCAACACCGCGACCATTCGTCTCTCGCCCAATCACTTCAATGTAATTTTCATGCTTGTAGTCGATTGGATAATCTGCACCCAGCTTCTTAACAAAGTCAAAGTTTTCTGCACTGCATGTTGTAAATACATAAGCACCTATCGCTTTCGCCAGTTGAATTGCGATAGAACCGACTCCACCCGCTCCAGCATGAATTAGAACTGTTTCACCGACTTGTAGATTTCCCCTGGTTACAAGGCAATCCCAAGCGGTTCCTCCTGCTGACGGAAAGCAAGCTGCCTCAACATGGGTCAAAGTGATCGGCTTAACCGCAACAATGCGTTCTTCTGCAACGTGGTATTGAGCATAACTACCAAACTCTCCAAAAACCTGAGGTGAGTAGTAAACTTCATCTCCTACCTTGAAATGGGTTACTGCCTCTCCAATTGCTTCAATCACGCCCGAAACGTCAACTCCGATAATTGCAGGGAGCCGAACTAAATCGTTGTAGTCACCCCGACGAGTTTGATAATCAATGGGATTGATCGAGGTCGCGTATACTTTCACCAGAACTTGAGTTGCTTTTGGAACTGGCTTCGGGATGGTTTGAAATTCAAACACCTCAGCACTACCAAAAGCAGTCAGTACCACAGCTTGTATGTACTCCATATCAGCCTCCTTGCGTCTAAAATGTTTGAGTAGATTTAGCGACCTATGGATCAACTCACTGTGATTTCACTATCAAAAATCAACTTACTGTATATCCGCCATCGATCAATAAGGGTTGTCCCGTGATGTAGCTGGCAGCATCAGAGCAAAGGAAAACAACGGCTTGAGCAATTTCTTTTGGCTGACCGATGCGATTCATTGGAACCATAGAGGCTAAACCATCAGCCGTCGTACCCCATTGGTGAATGACGCGATCAATCATCTCAGTTGCAATCACGCCAGGATTGACCGCATTAATCCGAATGCCCTGCTTGGCATAGTCCAGTGCTGCTGATCGCGTCAGTCCCATGACGGCGTGTTTACTTGCATCGTAAAGAGAGCCGCCTGGAAACCCGATCACTCCTCCAGTTGATGAGGCATTGACGATCACTCCAGATCCTTGACTCAGCATCTGCTGAATTTCGTACTTCATGCACAAAAACAATCCCCGGAGGTTGATCGCCATGAGTTGGTCAAAATCTTCAATGGATTGTTCGTGCAGGGGTTTGGTGAATCCCTCAATCCCTGCATTGTTGAAGGCACAATCGAGTCGTCCATAAGTTGCGACGGTCTTTCGCACTAACGCTTTGATGTCTTCCTCATTTGAAGCGTCGGAATGGACATATAAACATTCAGCGCCTGTTTCACGAATCAGTTTGGCAGTTTTTTCTCCTTCTTCGTCGCGTCTGCCGGAGAACACGACTTTTGCACCCGCAGCAGCGAACGCGATCGCCGTTGCTCGACCAATTCCTGCTGTTCCTCCAGTGACTAACGCCACTTTATCCTGAAGTATCATTGTATTTCCCTCAGCATTACTCTTGTTGTATTGATCTGAAGTGTAGCGAGATGCAATGCTTAACTTCTTTCAGATTCTTACGCTGCCTGATCAAATTCTGATCTGCGATGGAACACGACGCAGTACATCACGATCGTGCGGTTTATCGAAATTGATGATCGGTCCCTTGGGGACAATTTGATTAGGATTAATGTCAGGTATACTCCCGTAGTAGCCGTGCTTAACATAGTCTAGATTGCAGGTTGCTTTGAACTCAGGACGCTGATAGAGATCCTTGAGATAGTTCCAAAGGTTTGGATAGTCCACAATCTGCCGCAGATTGCACTTAAAGTAACCGTAATATACTGAATCAAAGCGGTACAGCGTTGTAAACAGGCAAATATCAGCTTCAGTCAATTGATCACCGCATAGATAGCGCTGCTGGCTGAGAACCATTTCCCATCGGTCTAAATGCTCGAAGAGTTGAGTGACCACCTCTTCGTAGGCTGCTTGTGACGTGGCAAAACCAGCGCGATAGACTCCAATGTTGATGGATGAAAAGATTGAATCGATCGTTTGATCAATCTTTTGCGGAGATTGTGTGGGTAGAAATTGAGGGTTTGGGTTGAGAATGCTTCAAACTCTACATCAAGCATTCGCATAATTTCGAGAGAATCATTGTTCACAATCGTTTGCTTCTGTGTATCCCACAGCACTGGAACTGTGACTCGTCCAGTAAATTTCGGATCTGCTTTCAGATAAACCTCTTGCAAATATTGAGGACTGTCGGGCATTGCTTCTGAAGCTTGAGAAAAGCTCCAGCCCTGATCGCCCAGAATGATATCTGCGATCGACACAGAAATCACCGCATTCAATCCTTTGAGTTCCCGCATAATCAACGTTCGATGCGCCCACGGACAAGCCAAGGAAGCATAGAGATGATAGCATCCTGCTTCTGCTTTGAATCCGCTCGAACCATCAGCAGTAATGCGATCGCGAAATGTTGTTGGTTTCTCTTGAAATTTACCGTTCTGATCTTGGTCATTGTGCTCAGTGATCCATTTCCCTTTGACCAACATTCCTGATGCCATTGGTTTCTCCTACTGTAATTTGGTCAATGCGCAGAATTAGTCGTTGCTAAGGAACGAACCGCCAAAGCTTCCAGCCATTTCTGATTCGAGTTATGAATGAGGTTAGGCGCAAACCACTTGAGTAGACGTGGAACAATGCCACGCAGAGTTTCTTCACTCAAAACGCGACAGCCATTAGGGGTTGGAGTGATGAGCCAAATGTGGTAGGCTTGCAGTCCGGCTGCTCTCCCGCTCCAAGCAATCCGCTGATTTGGCACGAATTCTTTCACTTCCACTGCGCTCGTCACGCCGCTAGCCTTGAAAGTGAAAGTCGCGTCCTGAGACAACTTGCGAGAACCGTCCTGGATGCGAACATTTGACAAGGCGGGTTGCCAGGTCTGCCAATCCGCAGCGGTAATGAGATGATCCCAAACCTCCGCAGGCGACGCTGAAATTTCTATTGTGTGGACAACGTGAACCGGGCAGCGGCTCGGATCATACTCTGCTGGAAAACGAATCGAATCTGTGTTCATCCTGTGTTCCTCTTTGCTTGAGCTATCTGATCCGTCATTATGATCAGGAAGATTGCTGAA
The DNA here is from genome assembly GCA_012033255.1 of Cyanobacteria bacterium RU_5_0. GTDB lineage: Bacteria > Cyanobacteriota > Cyanobacteriia > Elainellales > Elainellaceae > JAAUSF01. Next base: position 23,931 of record JAAUSF010000057.1, on the reverse strand, counting down.
GGATGATGTGTGGAGAACGCCACGGATGTTTAGATCAATCATGCGGTTCCACTCATCGACGCGAATGCAGATGATTACCGAATTGGCGGTGTGATCGTTGCCCAACGTTCAGCAAGTTTGCCATCTGCTAATCTCCAAAGTACAAAGCCCTTAAACTCCATCTTCTTTCCCGTAGAAGAATCGGTTCCGCGCCACACACACCGCACCATCACCTTGTCACCCTCAGCGATCGTGTCCTCAACCGTAACGTGAAAATCGGGATACTTTGCGTATGCCTTCTCCATTGTCTGCTTCACCACTTCGGGACTCACCACTCCGACAAAAGGTTCTTCGTGATCGATATAGTCAGATGCGAAATTTTGGTCAGCAATGGCAGAATTCTTGCGGTTCACAAGCTCCTCAAAGTGATTGCGGATGAATGCTTTATTTTGTTCAAGTGTTTGTTCCACGATGTCAAAAACCTTCACGGTTTCTAGTTGTTAATGTCCTATCTATCTGAGTTGTAAGAGGCGATGGTGGTGGTGCAATCTCCTGTAGAAGTTTGGGATATTCAGGAATTGCAGCACTAGGTCGTTGCTCGAAACGCACATAAAACGCATTGAGTTTGGGGCAATCTATAGGGAGAGGTTCACCGTATAGCCGATGCACATATTGAGCAGAGGCAAACATCATGCAGTCAGCGATGGTGGGATGTTCGCCACAAAGGAAATCGTTATCACCAATCATCTGCTCGATTGCGGAGAGCGCCTGCCGGTACTGGATGTAAAAAGCGGTGGCTGCGTCTGCCTTTTGCTCGAGCCTTGCTGCGAGAGCTGGGCTGGCATGATCGAAATAACTAATGGCGAAAACATAACACTCATTAACCATGTATATCAGGTCGCGGGTCTCTGGCGTGCTACCGAGCATATTAGGGCTGGGATATTTTTCTTCTAAATACTCCAGGATCGACGTAGATTGGCGAATAACTATTTCGGGAGTGATTAGAATCGGAATCCTACCTAATGGGTTTAGCGCGAGAAAGGCTGGCTGACGGTTCTCCTGCTGCATTAGATCAATGGATACCAATTCAACATCGTCGATTCCTTTTTCAGCAAGGTAAATCGCAATGCGTCATGGATAGAGGCTCCAGTCGGAACTATAAAGCTGCATTTTCCTCTTTCCTTAATGATTAAAGTTACATCTGCAACACTCAAATATCCCGCTTAACGTCTTCGTGGATAGTTGCTCCCGCACTGCAAAGTTCATCTAAGAACCATTTGGCATCCGAGAGTAGTTCGGGCAGGTAAAGTCCTGGGCGGGCAGGAGAACGATCGTTTAGCCCCAACACTGACGCGAGAGAAAGAACGACGCTTAGACCTGTGAGTGAGGCTGTGCCATGCTTGAACTCCAGCATCGATCGCGATCGCTTCGATCGACCCTCAGACTCGCCCTCGATTTCGACGATGATCTCGGTCGCTGCCTCACCACCTCGGCGGCGGCTAGACGATTCACCATTCACCAGATCGAAGCGGACATCCGCTGCCCCGGTAGCAACATGAAGACTCGCGGTATCGAACGTGGAAAATGCGGTGGCATCGAGCGAGCGATCATCGACTGATTCGACTTTGCTCTTTGCAGCATCGCCGGACAGCCATACGCGCCGCCCACCCTCGAATACCAGTGCGGCAGGAGCAGCCCCATGTACCCGCTCCATATCTTCGATCGCCGCTGGGCCGACGGAATCCTGCTCATCAACGATCGCTCCAAGCCTGATGGAGCGAACGATCTCGAAGCCTTTGGCACTGTTGAGTGCTAGAAACGTAGCCGCACCAGCCATCCAATGACTGGCGAGTACAACGGGTGCTGCGGTCGCACGATGGGCGAACAGCGCCAATTCGGGACCGATTTCGGTCAGGGCAGCGTTGATGTTCAGGTAAGGGATGCCTAAGTCCTGTGCGTAGCTCAAGCCTTTGAGTCCGGCTTCGGGAGCCAACATCACCACAGCAGCTATGGCAGTATCATCATCGAGTCTTAACCGAGGCTGATCGAGATCAATGGCGACAGCTTTGGCAGCACCTACCTCCTGGGCGACCTCGCTTGCCGCTTGCAGGTTCCGACCTCCGACCAGCACTGGAATATCAGGATGGCGATCGCGGAACCACCTGACGGCAGTACGCCCCACGAAGCCCGATCCCCCGGCGAAAAGTACCTGTGCTGTCGGCATCAAGTTAGAAACAGATTCTTGGTCAGAAACAAGGGTTGGTTCTTTGATTTTCATAAGGCAATGAATGAGTAAGATATACAATCAAACGAATTTTTGCTTGCTATTGGTGGTTTACCTAATTACTGCGATCGCTTGCCGATCCTGTTGTTGTCCATCTAATGCAAGCTGCATTGAATTTTTGTCTGATCTAACTTGAGTGCAATGATTGCCAACGCTCAACTCCTTTCACAGTCTTATGGGATTAACGAATTTGGTTTGGTGTCATTCTGGAGAAACACTTGAACTGTTCGCGTCGGATAGCCACACAAGATTTTCTCCGCGTAGCTGCTGCACCATCGTCAGAGAATCACCGATCGTCCGATGTTCGACGATCTTGCCATTTGCGAGTTGGTCAATCTGTACAATTGAAAATTTCACCTGATTACCCATCGGTGCAATCCCAAGGATTTCTCCATGCTGCGTACCCATAAACGTTCCATAGCTCACAACTGTATTGTCTTCAGCAAGCACATCTTCGATCGTGTAGTAAACATCTGGAAACGTAGAACGCGCCATCTGTAGGTGTTCGACAAAGTTATTACCGCCCCGAATGACGGCTCCTGACATCAACTGAGCAACCATATTTGGGGCTAGCATCTGCTTGGCTTGCTCGAAATTCTCTTGGTTAATCGCCTTGTAGAATTCAAGGACGATGGATTTGTTTTGTTCTAATACCATTGAAACTTTCTCCTTATCTGTCTGAGGATTATGGTTTTGGAGCGGTGGAAGGCAAGGCTCCAGGCGGTCCCAAAACCTCGTCGCCGATCTCGGCAGAAATGCGATCGAACAACGACATATCCGGTGTATCTGCCCGCTCTGGCGTTCCAACCGTAGCAACCAATCGAGCAAAGGCACTGGGCGCAGCCACGACTAATCCCCGTGCTGGCGCATCTCCGAGTGCGGCAAAGACATGAGGTATCCCTGCCGGAATCATCACCGTTTCACCTGCGCTGAGTTCAATCTTTTGATCCTCGATCCAAACGGTGAACTCTCCTTCCAGCACATAGACTTGCTCAGAATAGCGGGTGTGGCGATGAGGCGGAGTTTGTGTGCCCGGTGGAAAGTAACCTTCGAGTAGATCGTACTGTCCTCCGGTCGTCGTGCGATCGGCAAGGATCGTTAGGTAACTCCCAAATAACCAGAAAGATTTCGTCATAACATTGCTCCTGATGATGAGGGTGAAAGATGTCCAAGTCTTTTTCATCGACTAACTACACTCATACTTGGGTCAAGGTCACCACCCGTGTTGTAGACGTAATCAAACGCACCTTGATCGCCAAGGAGGTGAGATCGCGAGAATAATCCACTCCAGTGCTCGGCTGCACCGTTTACAGTGGCTTGATTGAAGCATGTCTCTTGCTCCAAACTCAATCGCAGCACTTCTCCCTGTCCGGCTACAAAGCCTTTATTCGAGATGTAAATGTCACCGTTGGCACCAATTTCTAAACCCGTTGGATTTATGAGTTCATCGCCTGCGATCGTGGTGCGAGTTTGACCATCGGGAGACAGATAGATCAATGCACCTGCATCCCCTTCGTTCAACAATCCATTCGCATCGTATTCCAACACATACAGACCACCGGACTGGTCAAAGGCAAGATCCACAACATTTGTAAACCCACCTGCATAGACCTCTGGCTGCTCTTCAGCATTGAGGCGATAGATCTGTGCAGTTCCAGCTTGAAACGGAAACCCAGTCAATTCACTCACATACAAAGCACCATCGAGTCCAATAGCGGCGGCGGTTGGAACAGACTGCTGTACGATCGCTTCTCCTGTGAACGGATTTGTCACATCCCGCGCTGGAAAAACAGCTTCCAAGTTCACTTCGCTGCTAAAGGCTTGCAGACTGAGCAAATCGTTGGCACCTGCATCAACCACGTAAGCAGTATTATCGTTAATCAACAAATCATAGAGATTGGTATCCACGTTTTGCCCATCAGGGTTGTTGGCTTGCTCATACGCGCCAAAGTCTCTCAGTCTTGTCCAGGAACCGCCATTTTCAAAACTATCGATCGCGATCAACTGACTAAAATCAGGCACTTGCAGTACAGTGTCTCGATTGGCTGGATTGCTGGCAAGACCGACGATCGCATAAGCATTGCCATTCGCATCAAACTCAATATCACTCACCCCGGCTGCATCTGATCCATTCGGTAATGCCAGCGAGGGAAGTCCGGTAACCACTCGTTCCACGTTCCCATTTTGAATTCGGGTAATCGCCCCTGTTGCACCATAGAACACAGATGCACCTGGTACGCTCGGAGAAGGAATACTGGCTCCCGTTCCGCCGCGTCCAGCCTCAGCAACATAGAGCGCTCCATCCATTCCAAAGCTGAGCTTGCGAGGACTATCCAGACCGGATGCCAGCACCTCAATTCCCGATAGCTGTGGCATTTTTACTTCAGTCATAATTTGTTTCTCCAAATTTATACAGGTTGCACGTAGAAACGCACCCACTCGATCTGATCAGCTTGGATGCCGAGAATGCTCACGCCGCTCAAGACATCATCGGGATCGGATCTTCGATCTGAAGTGTAATTAGTACCAATGCTGAACTGCTTTCAAATTCTTATGGTCTTAGTGAGTTTGCAATGGATGAGATGTAGAAGATTGCAGTTTCAAACGATCGACCTGTTCTTCAAGTGCCACAATCTTTTGCTCAAGTTTTTGATAATTTTCTGTATTAATTTGAGCAATGTAAATGGCTGTTCCAGCTTGACTGGCAAATCGTTTGAACGTCCAGAGATCATTCAAAGAATATTGCCGTCCCTGCTGCATTGGACCTAGCGCCAACACACCAATGAATTTAGGCTGCTTGGTTTGTCGCCGCATCAGAGGCACCAGAAGTGGAAAAACATGATCCTCTGGTCGCTGCACCACCTCGCCCTGACGCGTCTGATCCAGTAATGGAGTGTTGCAGGCAAACGATTGCACCGCTTCTGGTTCTACATCACCGATACTGACAAACTGTGACTCTTCATCGTCATCGCACAGAAAAATTGCACCATGCGTAATCTTGAACAGTTCCAGGACACGGCTCAACAGGATTTCCAGCAACTCAGAATCACTAATTGTCGCTCTTGCTTCGGGTAGAATCTCCACAAAATCTCGACCGAGATTCACCTTGTTAGGATAAAAGTAGGTATTGACAAACGTTTCCAGATATTTGCGAGTTGTCCCAAATGCCAAGCCCGTCACCAAGACTGCAAATCCAGTTGCAAGCGGCAGTGCATTCGCGCCTGAGATTTGAGCAAACAATCCTTCTAGCAGTTTTGCGAAAGTTGCCCAACTTGCTGCAAGGATAGTCGTTAATAGCCCGTAAACCAACGTTTGACTGATGATGAAGTCGATTTCCCACAGTCCAAATTTCAGAATCGAAACGCCGATTGAGAGTGGTACTAGCAATTGCGACAGAATAAAGAACGGATGGTGTAATAACAAAATGAACCAATCTGATCCCGGTTGCAATGGAAACAGATGCCAAGCAATGTGAGTGATAAAATCACCTAAAACAGCAGCCGTTAAGCCAAAGACAATCCACTTTGTCTGTTGCTGCTGATCTGGTTCAGTCAGGTAAAGCTGACGATAGAGTTGGGCGATAACGGCAGTCGTTAGCTAACCCAGTAAGACCACAAACGGAAACGGTTCCGGTAAGCGATAGGGATCGAACAATGGGTAAAAGGGACAGAGCAATGACCATGCTACGAGTGCGATCGCGCTAATTCGAGTCCAGCGCAGCACAAATCGACCATTTAGAAAGACCTAGAAAAAGATGATGAACAAAGCGAACCCAATCGCTCGTAACAGTCGTAGAGGTAGCTCTAGCTCTCCCTGTTGTTCGACTAAGGCATGAAGTGGGGGCGGAACGCTGACTCCGAACAGCATCAGCGCGATCGCCGCAAAAAAAGTCATCCAAGTTGCAGGTCCATGCAAGACAATCAGACCAGCGACGATCGCAAATGCTAATGCTAATAGACTTTCCATTAACAGAAAGTACCAAACAAAAAAGCGATCGGAAAGACCTGCCGCACTCAGGTAGGAATGATAATAAGTTGCGGCTGAATACTTTAGCTGTTCATAGCGGGTTGCGATTGATGCCACACCTGCAATTAAGCTGATTCCCAGAACAAAAAAGGCAATCCATTTCACAGGCGGACGAATCATTAAGTAGCTGCGTGCCTGATTTCCCTGACGGTTCATTTCTAATCTCCACTCTCAACGGTCAAAAATTAACTTGCTGTGTATTTGCTATTAATCCATAATCCCCAAACATTGATCGCCATCAGTTCATCAAAATCTTCAATGGATTGTTCATGCAGGGTTTAGTGAATCTCTCAATCCCTGCGTTGCTCGACCAATTCTTGTACTTCCAGTGACTAACGCCACCTTACCCTGAAGTATCATTGTGCATTGTGTTCGTCTTTCAATGAACATTAACTGAAAAAATGTTTCCTTGATAACTCAACTTGTAGTAAGTCACACCGCGATAAATCAACTTGTAAACGGCTAGACCGTCTGGAATTTCTGTCGGTGCGATCGCTCGAACTTGCTGAAATGAGTGTCCTGAAGTTTCAGATGGGTAACGATCGTAAGTGATGCCACGGTAGGTTAATTTCATCTTTTATCTCCCTGATTCTTGCTGAAGCGTACTCGGTTTCAATACTTGATTGCTTTCAGATTCTTACAGTGTTTTGTTGAATCGGAATAATTGCCTTGCGAAATTCCCCCACCCACTCCGCCGCTTCAACATCAGTGCTCGTGCTGTGCAGTTCCGATTCGGTCGGTTCGGATGAGATCACCGTGACCCGTATATTGTTAATTGCTGTCGCAGTCCTTGGGAGTCGCCTAGACTGCAAACTTGATGGCGCAGTACACGGCTGCTGTCGAATAGACGTTGTGCCCCTCGATTGAGGATAGATTCACTTCAGTGCTGCGGTTGCCTCAACCTCAACTAACGTTTCTGGATAAGCGAGTGAGGCAACACCGATGCCAGTTAGCGCTGGGAGCGACCCTTCCAGATATTGCGCTAGAATCGGTGCGATCGCTTCCATGTGTTCCCCCAGTTCACCCCTAATATAGATGCGAACGCTGAGCAGGTTCTCTACAGAACTTCCCGATGCCTCTAGAACAATGGTTAAATTAGCCAGCACCTTTGAGAGTTGCCCTTCGACGGTATGTGATGAAACCTGGTAGTTCATGTTCCAGTCAACTTGACCCGAAATGTAAACGGTGCCCGTTGCGGTATCGACAACAGCGTGGGAAAGTCCGTGTGGTTTGCCATCATAGAGTTGTGGCGGGTTGATCAGTTGCTTTCTCATAGTGTTTAATCCTTACGTTTGTGAGAAGTTTTAACTGCTAATACTGTGCGGTTGCAGCCTTTTCGATGAGCTTGGCAACGGCATCTGCATGGGAAACCATCACAACATGGGATGCGCCATTCACGACAACGGTCTCCTTTGAGTTAGCGCGGTTCGCCATGAAAGACAGTGCCGCTGGAGGAATATTCAAGTCACGATCGCCATAGATAAACCAGGACGGGGTAGATTTCCATGCGGGCGCACCGGAGGCTTCGTTCAGCGCGGCTTCCGTGATCGGGCGCTGGGTGCTCGCCATCAGTTGCGCGTCGTTAGCGGGCACATCCGCAGCAAACTGGGCGTGGAACTTGTCCTGCTGAATGTAGAGGTCTTTACCCCCATCGGGCAGTTCAACGGGTGGCGCGAGTGTTGATCCGAGTGTGCTGCCCGGATAACGTCCTGAGAGTCCAACGGCAGTCTCGCCCGCATCAGGAGCAAAACCAGCGACGTAAACCAGCGCCCTCACATTCTTGTTGTCGTTGACCGCGTTGGTAATCACCGTGCCTCCATAGGAATGTCCAACCAGCACAATCGGACCCTTGATATCTCTAATGGCACTGGCAACATAGTTCCCATCGCTCCTAATGCCACGCAGAGGATTAGCCACAGCAATCGTCGAGTAGCCTGCGGCGATCAGCTTAGTCAATACACCGTTCCAACTGGAAGAATCGGCGAACGCACCGTGAACGAGGACGATCGTGGGCTGACTGGCTTGTGTATTTGCAGTGTTCATAATAGTTCCTTAAAATGTGATTTCAGTGATTGTTAGAAACAGTGTGACGACCAGAAGTAGACGAATGTCGTTTCCCAGGCAAGCTACTCATGCTTCAGCACAAAATCAAACTGAGCAGAGTAGAATGGCTTGCTTTGATCCTGCGCCTCAAGTTCGGGGAGTGATTTGTGCTTTTGCAGTTTGAGAATGTTCGATCGCACGGCAAACGTTGTGTCTGAATCAAGGTGAGGAGCGCCGTCAATAAAAATTTGAGTTGTGAGCGGTGTGTAGTGAGTTGCACTCAATTTGAAGTGAATGTGAGCCGCTCGCAGGTGTCTCGTCCTAAAAGCCGCAACATTTCACCGCTAGGACCGTCGGCTGGTACGCTGTATCCGCTGGGCACAACCGTTTCAAAGTGATAGTTGCCGTCCTGGTCAGTGTGGAACTGCCCACGAAAGTTTCCGACAGGTTGAGAGGGGTCGAGAATGTCGTACAATCCCTTTGAGTTGGGTTGCCAGACATCAATCAGTGCATTGGCGATCGGTTGCCCATCGACATCAAGTACGCGACCTGAAAGGAATAATGGCTCACCCTCTGGATCAACGCCTAAGCGATCGCCTAAACTACGCTGTGGGGCGTTAGGAACGTAGACGGGGCCTTGTAAATTGGCTTCTGTTGCAGCACCGTTAGAATCTTGCAGTAACTCTACGAGTTCCGAAATGCCGAGCAGGTCAGTCAGCACTTCAACCTCTCCGTCTGGAATGAATTGCGTGTGACGGCTAACCCGATTGAGGAAATCGCGCCCCTGTTGCAACTCTGGTTCAGTCAAATTCACCTCGCGGACAAAGGCATGGAGATGTTTGACTAAGCTTGTATAAATTGCATACAGACGCGGGTGAGTTTTGCCGCCATCCCCATGATCAATCACAGCTTGGGTGATGGTGTCGATCGTGATTGTTTTCATCAGTTGTCTCTACTGTTCAGTTTTTTAGGAAAAACCTATCGTCATTGAAATTCTGAACAAATCAAATCTCGATCGAAGCATCAGAAAGAATTTGCTGATACTTCTCGCTCACTTGTTGTAAATCATAGGTAGGAGTCGCCGTTTCAACCTTGAGCGCTTTGAGTTGTCCAATAGATTCACTTGCTTCGGTCAATCGCTCAGCCGTTTGTAGTTTTGTAGTGACTGTCACCCCTGCCGAACAGACTGCGGCAAAGAGACAGGTTACTTTCCAATTTGCAGCATTCCCGATCGTTCCCGCCATGCCTGCTAAGAGTGTAGCCAGGGCGCTGAGAATAATATTGGTTGTGGTGTAGCGAGAGTTTTTACGTTTGAGTGTATTTCTCTGCTCTCGTGCCTTTTCCAGGCTGCTAGAAATCTGTGATCTCACCATATTTAATTGTGTTTCTACATTCGAATGGTCATTCATGAGGTTTTGCTCAAAACTTAAAGTTTGCTCGAATGGTTCTGGTGCGATCGCACCTATCATCAAGTTCATCGTGAGATTAGCGAACCTGCTTGGGAGTCGTTCCTGTGAGGCGTTTAAACTGTAAATTCAAATGGCTCTGGCTGGCGAAGCCGACTTGTAAGGCAATGTCTGCGATCGCCAAATCTGTTTTAGACAGCATCAATTTCGCCCGTTCCACCCGCTGCTGAATCACGTATTGGCGTGGGGAAATGTCGAGCGCTTGTTTGAATGCAGTGGCAAAGTAAGTCGGGCTGAGATGAAGCGTTTCTGCAAGTTCAGCCAGTGACAAGTCTTGGTCAAGGTGAGTATGAATATATTTGAGTACTTGCTGCAATTGGGTGCGCGTTAAGCCTCTGTTCTTAGATTCAACGGTTGGCTTTGTAATTGTTAGCATGGTTAAAAATTGGCAATTTTGTTCAAAAAAGCAGGCAAAAGCTAGCCATCGACTTAGATAGCTGATTGGCACTCGCAAACAAATCAGATATGAATTGAGAGCAGAAAACTTAATGACTTACGGTGTTAACCGTTGTGAGCAATTGCTCAAAGTTCCAACGATCGCGATAGCGAATTCCGTTGATGAACAGTGCGGGTGCAGTGACGACTCCACTGAGGTGTCCACTCTCAACGTCTTCGTGAATGTGATCGACGTGCCTTTGCTTTGATAGATCTTGTAGAAGTTGAGAAATATCGAGTTCTAAACGATCGGCATACTCCACCAGACAGCCGTTATCTAGCGCGTATTGATGGGTGAATAGCATCTCATGCATTTGCCAAAATTGATCTTGTGCTGCTGCGGCTTCCGCTACTTCTGCGGCCTTTTGTGCTTGAGGATAGATTGACTCAATGAAATGGCGAAACACGACACAAATTCGGTTTTCATCAGAAAATATAGACTCGAAATGTTGCTGAACGGACTGAATCAACCGATGTACTTCCCCACACTGAGGAGATTGATAATTCCCATATTCCACGAGTACGACTGGGGCAGTAAGTATTCCCTGGTAGTGGTCGCGTTGTGAAGGAGGAACAAAGAGTTGATTGAGGTTACTATCTTGATTCATCGGACTTTTTAGCGAAAAAATTTTCATGACATCAAGGGATGACCATGACTCATATCTAGGATTTTCTTTGACTGGAATAATTGACCTCACCCTGTATTGGTATGACTTCATCCTATGAAATCAATGCTGCGTTGTCGCCAACTCAGGGTTGAGTGTTTGCAGGTAGGAAACAGCAGTTGCGACCTATCTCTACCGCGAATCAACAACCGAACTTAAGTTCAGTTACAGCTTAGTGAGTCCCCGCTTTAGGGCTTTGACGACGGCTTGAGTGCGATCGCTCACACCCAGTTTGCTCAAAATCCGGTTGATGTGAAATTTGACCGTGCTTTCAGTAATATTCAAAGCTGCACCAATGTCATGATTGGTTAAACCATCTGCCATCAGATCAATAACCTCTCGTTCGCGATCGCTCAACTCTGGATTTTTCATGCGCTGAACCAGTTTGGCAGCAACCTCAGGCGGGATATACTGTTGCCCGCTGTGAACAATATGAATGGCATTGAGCAGTGCATCGGGTTCAGCATCCTTGAGCAGATAACCTTTAGCTCCGGCATGTAGTCCACGATAGATATCTTCGTCACCATCATAGGTCGTTAGCATAATAATCCGGGCATGCGTAAACTCAGCACAGATTGCAATGGTCGCATCAACACCGCTCATCTGCGGCATCCGTAAGTCCATCAAGGTGACATCGGGCTGGTGTTGTTGATACTGAGCGATTGCTTCCTGCCCATTCCCCGCTTGACCCACCACGGTCATGTCTGGCTCATTTTCAATCATCGCGGCTAGTCCCTGTCGGACGATGGAGTGATCATCGACAATCAAAACGCGAATTGCCGTAGACTGACTCATACTGCCTCCCGATGCACAGATACGCTCACTTCTGTTCCCCGCCCTGGTTGGCTATCAATGGAGAGTTGTGCGCCAATGTGTTCTGCTCGTTCGCTCATCCCCAGTAACCCAAATCCTTGATTTAGGGTTGCGTTGGTGACTTCAAAGCCTTGCCCATCGTCTCTAATTTGCAAGCAGCACTGTGTCGGTTCATAAACTAGTTCAATCCGAATCTCGTTTGCCTGAGCATACCTAACTGCGTTTGTAAATGCTTCCTGTCCGATTCTCAGCAGGTTATTCTCAATATCAGGGGGTAATACATAGGGTGTGCCAATAATCTCACAAATTAAGTGGGTTTCAGTTGAGGATTGCATACTGAATACAAACTGCTCCAGTGCTGTCCACAGGTTGCCCTCCTCTAGTGATTGGGGACGCATGGCTGCAACGGAGCGTCGAGCCTCTGTCAGCCCAGTGCGGGCCAAATCGCGCACAGTCTGAATATGCGATTGTATTCCTTCTGGATTAGTTGTTGCTAATCGAGAAATGGCTCCCATGTGAACCAAAACGCCTGTAAAAGCTTGAGCAAGAGTGTCGTGAATTTCCCGTGCCATGCGGTTGCGTTCTTCTAAAATCGAGGCAGCTTCTGCTTGCTTTTGCAGCGAGATATCTCGCGACAGCCAAATGACCCGCTCTTGCTGAATTGGGGCAATGCGCGCCGAAAACCAGGTTTCTCGTCCAGCTATCGGCAGACTGTATTCAACTGTGAGCACCTGTTGGGTTCTCAGCACTTGCTGAATATAACCCATGAATTGATCAGCTTGTTCTTTTTCAAAGATCTGATGCAATGTTTTACCAACCTTCTCCTCAACTGGGCTATACACCTGCCTCGGATTCCCTTCGACTGAGCTGATCACTCGCCCTTCAGCAGTGGCAACACATAGCGGATCGGGAATGGCTGAAAAGAGCGCCCGCAGTTCTGCTTCAGAGGCTTGTAGTGCGGCTTCTGCTGATACGCGATCGCTAATATCTGCAATCACGCCGTCTATGCATTCATCGGCTACATTCAGGCGAGTCGAGTAAAGTCCCCAAAACAATGTGCCATCTCGTCTTTGCAATTTCACTTCAAAGTTTTGCAGTTCACCATTCTGCTCTAGCAACTCAATGGCTCGCTGGCGATCGCTCGGATTCGCATAACAGTCTGTGCCGTGTTTAAGCCCGATCACTTCCTCTGGTGAATCAAAGCCAAATAGAGCCGCAAAGCGTTGATTGGCATCAAGAATTAATCCATCTGAGAGACGAGTTCGGAAGATACCGACCTGTGAGTTTTCAAAGATATTGCGGAACTTGGCTTCACTGCGCTGTAGAGCTTCTTCTGCTAATTTGCGATCGCTAATATCTGCAACCACACCTTCCACGCATCCATCGGTTGCATTCAGACGAGCCGAGTAAAGTCCCCAAAACAATGTGCCATCTTGTTTTCGCAGTTGCACTTCAAAGTTTTGTAGTTCACCATCGCGCTCTAGCAGCTCAATAGCTCGCTGGCGATCGCTGGGGTTCACGTAGTAGTCTGTACTGTGTTTAAGCCCAATTATCTCCTCTGGCAAATCAAAGCCAAACAGATTTATAAGGCGTTGATTGGTATCGAGAATTAAGCCATCCGAAAGGCGGGTTCGGTAGATACCGACCTGTGAGTTTTCAAAGATATTGCGAAACTTGGTTTCACTGCGCTGTAATGCTTCTTCGGCTTGTTTACGTTGAGTGATATCCTGCCCAACAGATAAAATTTCCACAACCTGTCCCTGTTCATCCAAAATGGCTTGATTTGACCAGGCAACCCAAACCCGTCTGCCGTCTCGACACAGGTTTTCATTCTCGGACTGAAAGTAAGATTCAGGCGAGTAGGATTTAAAATTGTGAATCACATCATGAACAAACTGTTTGAGATTTCGCCCAGAGGTTTCGGTTTCTGGAACGATCGTTTCGAGTAATGTCCGTCCTAAAATCTCATGTTTCTCATAACCAAAGAACTCCAGCCCACAATCATTCATGTATCGAATCCGTCCTTGCATATCAGAGCAAGGATGATCGAATTTGCAGTTTGGACTAGATTGCGATAATTTGCTTCACTTTTTCGTAATGCGTCTTCAGTTTGTTGACGCTCAGTGATCTCCTGCTGTAGGGCTTGAGTTCGCTCCTCTACTTTCCGTTCTAGTGTTTCAGCATAGTCTTCTAACCGTTCATACAATCGAGCATTTTCCAGTGAAATCGCTGCCTGAGCCATCAACAGATTGAGGACTTGTAAGCGATCGCTAGTGAACACCCCAGTACTGAGGTTGTTCTCCAGATAGAGGATGCCGATCAACTGACTTTGCTTGAAAATGGGCATACAGAGGAGCGATCGCGTCTGTTGACTTTGAATATATGGATCAGTTAATAGAGACGGTTCGCTGACCGCATTATCGAACACCAGTGTTTCTTGAGTGCGTTCTACCGAGTGAATGACAGAAACCGGAATTGTGGCACAGCTTTTAATAGGGGTTTTTCCCAGGTCGCACTGTCTATTTCCACTACACTGAGACATCACGATCAGCTGATCGTCTTCTAGAAGCATCAGAACACCTGTTTCGGCTCCGGCATTTTCGATCACCATCTGCATCAACGTGGCAATCAGTTGATCGAGATGGATCATTTCTGAGAGGGCTTGAGCCGCTTTTATCACTGTAGCTAAATCGAGCGCCGCAGTCGGATGACGGATCGTTTCATCCGTCACGATTGAATTTGATTGTCGAACCAGGTTGGTGTTGAGGAGTTGTGGATAGCGTTTTTCTAAGTCTTTAACTTTAGCGATCGCGCCCCAGCGATCGTAGCAATAGTGCGCTTCTTTCATGTAGGTTTGGGCAATTTTTTCTCGACCTCTCGCCAAATAATGTTTAGCTGCTAATTCATAAGCGAGTGCTTCTTCCTGGATATACTCATGTTCAGCAGCACCTGCGATCGCACGTTCATACAACTCCTCAGCCTCAAGAAATTGCCCTAAGACTCGCGCTTTCTCTGCTTCAACTAGATGAAACTTGTGGAGATAATTCATTGGGGCGTGTTCTGCCCATTTCTGCATCTTTTCTTGGTTAGTGATAACACAACTAAGCCAAGTTGATTTTTCAGAACTTGAAGCCTCAACCCATAGGCTCATAAGCACCAGAGAATGATAGAAGTGGAATAAAGGTACAGCTACGGTTGCTGTTTCTTTTTCTAAATACTGCCTGGCTAACACAGCAATTTGTACAGCTTGATGATACTCTCCAAATAAATAATACAGTGCAAGTTTATTTACATAGAAGTAGTGAATTCCAGTTCCGTCTTGAACTGCAATAGCCTGTGGTAGGGCTTGATCTTCTTCATATACACTACCTGTTAAACGGCTGGGATTCTCAGACCTACCTAACAGATTAAGGATTGTCTGCCACAATATCGAAGTCCAATTAGAGTAGTTTTCTCGTCTGATTTGTTGGATTGCTTTACTATAGGTTGCTGTTTTTTGTTCTAGTTGGCTGAGTTCCTCACCGATAAAAAACGAGTGATAACATGCTGCATATGCAGCATAGCCAGCAAATTCAAAGTTTCCAGTTTCCATTCCGTTTTGATAAGCATCAACCAGAAATGGTATTGTTTTCCTACAATGAACCTTCCAGGGCATGATCATGCCACTAAATACTGTTAATGCTTCAGCATTCGCTTTTTTGGTATTCATTTGCTCCGCCAAGCTGAGAGCCAATTTGCCAAACTTATAACCAAGTTCAATGTCTTGAACAGCTCCGCACAGAACAAATCCGTATGCAGCATAACTGTGTGGTGACCGGGTAGCATTGCCGTATCTAATTGATAAACCTGCCATTTTGCACACAATCAGTATCATCAGTGCTGGTGATACCATGCATGCAGTACCCGCGATATTTGCCAGGATATAAATTGCTGACAACGGTTCTGGTGCAGTCATCTTGGGTAGATTAATTAAGTCTTCGATTTCTCGTCCAGCGAATAGTGCAGCCGTTGACTCCAATTCTCTTTGAACATCTAGCTGGCTTGGAGTTTCTACCAAGATTATTCCCAAAAGATTCAACACTTCTAAGCCAACTTTAAGCGCTTTTTTCAAATTGCCCTGTGACAAATACCCTTGAATTCTGCTATCGTAAATTTGCACTTTGTCAACCATTGTTTTGGCGTGGTTGAGCACCACTTCAACAAATTGTTCCATCCCGTTGAAGTGACCGCTGAGGTATGCTGCCTTTGTTGCTTCCGAGTACAGCGTTAAGGTGAGGTCATACTCACTCCGCCAACTCTCTACGTTGAGAAGTTTAAGCCCTAACCTGAAATACTGAAGGGCTGCTTCATAAGCCGTGGCTGCCTTTGCCTTCTGACCTGCCATTAAATTCAGTTTGGCAATTTCAATTTGTTCTACTCGAGCAGTGACAAGCTCAATTCCCTGATTGAGATGATCCACAATTGCAAAGAGCCGATCAAATTGTTGCTCTAGTGAAGTTTTTCCCAGTAAATTACGACCGATTTGGAGATGAACCACTTGTTTCTGCGGTTCGTCAATCAAAGCATAAGCCGCTTGCTGGACGCGATCGTGCGAAAACCTATACTCCTGCACCAACAGATTTTCGTCTAGGTCAGATGAGGGTTGAATCAATCCAGCTTGGATTGCTGCTAGCAAGGACTGGGCAATTGCTTTCGGTGATTTTTCGCAGACGATCGCCAACGTCGTCAAATCAAAATCAGCCCCAACACAAGCAGCGATGGAGAGAATTCGCTGTGTTGCTTCCGGCAATTTCTGCAACTGCCGCAACAGCAGCTCCACTACATTATCCGTGATATCTTGAGCTTCAATCTCAACCAAGTTCCATTGCCAGTTCAACTGTTGGGCATCAAAGGTCAACAGATTTTCGTCATACAACAGCTTCAAAAATTCGCCGACAAAGAAGGGATTGCCCTCGGTCTTGTGTGACACAGCCTGAGCTAGAGAACAAACAGTGTCAGGATTATGGCGTAACGTCTCAGCAATCAGTTGGCTTAACGGTTCTAGAGTTAAGGGAGTCAAAATGATTTCCTGAAGCACTGCTCCCTGGTTTCGCAGGCTCTCTAGCGTCAAAACCAACGGATGCGTTGGAGTCACTTCATTGTCTCGGTAAGCTCCAATCAAAAACAGAGATTGAGTTTGCTCGTCGAGCAAGATCAGTTCGATTAATTTCAACGTCGCAGAATCAATCCACTGTAGATCATCTAAGAAGATGACCAAAGGATGTTCTTTTGCACAAAACGCCCGCACAAACCTTTGAAATGTCAGATTGAAGCGATTTTGTGCTTCGGTTGCTCCAACTTCAGGGACAGACGACTGCTTGCCAATAATCAACTCCACTTCTGGGATGATATCAATGATGATTTGTCCGTTGCTGCCTAAAGCGGTGAGCAGGCGCGATCGCCACTCCTCCACCTGCTCGTCCAGTTCTCCCAGAAGCTGCTGCACCAGCTTTTGTAGAGCATCGACGATCGCACTGTAGGGAACATTGCGCCCAAATTGGTCAAATTTGCTGGAGATAAAATAGCCGTGCTTTGCGGTGATCGGTTTGTAGAGTTCCTGCACCAATGCGGTTTTGCCAATGCCAGCATAACCCGACACCAGCAGCATTTCACGGACTCCCTCACTTCCTGCCACTCGGTCAAATGCCGCCAATAGTGTTGCGATCTCTGCGGCTCGTCCATACAGTTTTTGAGGAATGCAAAACTGTTCAGACACATCTTGCAGACTCGATGGCAGCAGATCAATTTGCCCACCTGCTGCAAGCTGTTGAGCGTAGCGTTCGAGATCGGCTTTGATCCCCCAAGCACTCTGATAACGATCTTCCGCATTTTTCGCCATCAGTTTCAAAATCAGGTCTGAAATGGGTTTGGGTATTGTGGCGTTCAATTCATGCGGAGGGGTCGGCGATCGAGCAATGTGGCAGTGGACTAGCTCCAGGATATCTTGAGTCGGAAACGGCAACTGTCCGATCAACAGTTCGTAGAAAGTTGCCCCCAATGAATAGAAATCAGTGCGATAGTCCAACATCCGGTTCATCCGCCCGGTTTGCTCTGGCGACAAATAGGTGGGTGTTCCTTCTAGCAGATGCAGACTTTTGAACGTAGGATTTGTGCGGCTGAAGCGAGTGGCAATGCCAAAATCAATGATTTTGACAACGCCAGTCCTCGGATTAAAGACAATGTTGCCAGGATTGATATCTTTATGGATGACATTTGCGGCATGGATTTTGCCGAGAGTGTCGGTAATGGCGATTGCAATATCTAGAAAAACCGACAACGGCATGGGACAGAAATCAGACTGCTGACGTATCCAGTACTCTAAAGACTCTCCACCAAAGTCTTCCAAGAGAATAACCAATGTGCGCTGATAGTCCTGCTGGCTGTATGCCTTGACTACGCCTTCAATGTTGAGGGAACGAGTAATTTCATATTCCTGCCGATAGCGCGTTAATTCCTGAGCAGAGGGATAATCCTGCTTCAGAACTTTAGCAATCACTGCACAACGATCCTGCTCTTGTGTGCCTCGATACACCAGAGAAGCCGCACTCTCATAGATTTTGCTGTGAATCGCGACCCCAGGCAGGGTAATCATTGAATGCTCTCCCACTACAGCACTGTCGCCCCTACCAAAGTCTATCGTTTGCCAGATGCCAGGAAATCATCTCTTTAGCAGATTTACCGAAGCACTTGTGCTGCCATGTCTACTGGTTCGTAAGGAGTCCAAAAAACCGCGGTAAGGGAAACTACGTTGATTTAAACGAAATCTTCCATAATCAGGGCGTGATTTAAGCCATTGGCGGCAACGCTACCCTGAAAAACAGCAGCGGCGATCGCTTGCATGGGTGAAGTAATATCCCCTGCCGCATAAACGCCTTTAACGCTGGTTTCGTTAAAAACATTGGTTGTCTTGATTAAATTGAATTCATTCAACTCACAGCCTAATTTTTCAGCCAGGTTGGAACGCAGCGTTTGCATCGGTCGGATCAGGATTCCATGACGCGCAATTTTCTCACCCGCTTCAAAAACGATGGTTTCTAATCGTCCGTTATCGCCTTCGAGCCGGATAATTTTCTCTTCACGGACAAGGATTTGCCGGTTCTCCAGCAGTGTCTTTTGTTCAGCGGTCAGTTCAGCTTTGCCATTGGTGCAGAGGACTAAATCGGCACTCCAGTTTCTCAGCAGCGCCGCCATTTCGATGCCCGTTTCGCCATTTCCCACAACGGCAAGTGGTTCATCGCGCACTTCCCAGGCGTGGCAATACGGACAATGAAACACACTTTTGCCCCAAAAATCTCCAAAATTTTCGATGTTGGGGAACTCATCAATCACCCCGAACGCCAGCAAAATTTTGCGCGATCGCTTCATCCTGCCATCCTCAAACACAACTTCAAACTGGTTGCCGGATGAGTTGATTTCCTTAACAGCGATCGCTTGAAATTCGACACTTTCGTAGGGTTTGAGTTGGTCACGTCCGATACTCAAAAGTTCATGCGGGCTGATGCCATCGCGAGTGAAAAAGCTGTGCGACTCGTGTGCAGATGCATTACGCGGATTGCCTTTGTCGCAGACCAACACTCGACGACGACTTCTGCCCAAAAGAAGTGCCGCGCTGAGTCCAGCAGAGCCGCCGCCAACAATCACACAATCGTAAAGCGCTTTGTTTTCGTTCATCATCTCTTCCCTCGAATTCTTCTGCATTTCCAAAGCAAGTATTTCCATCATCCGCCTACTCTTGACGATCGATTACTAATCGCGCCAACGATAATCCACGGGAACCCAAGCATATCTCTGATCTTCTGCCCGGATGTGTCCTACTCCTGGAAAGGGCAAATGTGCCGTAGCAATCAGGCGACGGGATGCTTCTAAACGGGCAAACTGTCTTGCTCGTTGCTCCACTGCGGCATTGGCATCCACATCGTAAATAACGGCAATTTCAGGCTTGGCAAATTGTAGCGATGCAAAGTGAACAATATCGCCGCAAAACTCAATGCTCTCACCCCCACTCTCCACCACATAGAAGCTGTGTCCGGGTGTATGTCCGGGCGTAGGCAGCGCAGTGATTCCGGGTAAGATAGCTGTCTCGCCAGAAAAGGTTTCGAGTTTGCCTGCATCAAGGTAGGGCTTCACTGTTTGAATTGCTTCATCAAAATATCGGCGATCGAGATTCAACCGTTCTGCATTGGCAGGATCGAACCATAAATCCACATCAGGCTTACCCACATAAACGGTGGCAGATGGAAACACGAGTTGCCCATTTTCGACCAAACCACCACTGTGATCGCTATGGATGTGGGTCAGAAGAATCATGTCGATCTCATCGGGGCTATAGCCTGCTGCCTCTAACGACCGTTGCAGCTTGCCACCTTGCCCACCAAACAGTTGTCCTGCCCCAGTATCTACTAATGCCTGCCGATCTCCGGTATCGATTAGAAACGCATTGATCGAAGCTTCAACCGGGTTTGTTAGGAAGTTGCGATCGAGAAGCTGCTCGACCCCCGCCGAGTTTGCATTCGTTAGCACCTGATTGAGATCTTGCGGTACTGTACCATCGCTCAGTGCTGTGATTGTGAATTCGCCTAACCTAAACGAGTAAACACCGGGGACTTGAATTTTTGCAGTTTCACCTGTGGCACTCCCCACAGAAAGAGATGAGGTTGCAATAATCAGTGCTGCGGCGATCGCAGCAAGAATTGATCGAAAGGACATGATGAATGTACTCCAGAATCTTTTGATGAAAGTTGGAGAGGAAAGGATAAGAAAGCGATAGCGGCTCCTTCCTGAAGTTGCAAACCACACCTATTTGTCTGACACTGTAGTGAGTTCCAACACTTAATTTCTTTCAGATTCTTATGGTGTTTTCACGCTTGCTTGGGTGTCATTCTAGTGAGGTGCATAAAGTGCTGCGTCAAATGTGGATGAGTAGACAATTTGGCGCAATTAGCGGATGAGTGACGACACTGATCAAGTTCAAAATCTGTCAATCATT
The DNA here is from genome assembly GCA_012033255.1 of Cyanobacteria bacterium RU_5_0. GTDB lineage: Bacteria > Cyanobacteriota > Cyanobacteriia > Elainellales > Elainellaceae > JAAUSF01. The sequence goes on along the minus strand of JAAUSF010000057.1, from coordinate 3,195 downwards.
CAACCTGCTGTCCTAACTGCAATACCCATTCACACCTATTTGAAGGAGTTATCAGTAAGCCTTCAACCCAGATCTTGCAACCAAAGTTTCAAATTGTGAGCAAACGGCTTTTGCTACTGCTGCTCTGTCAAAAGAATTCCTGCCTCAATATTTCGCTCGTGGGCGGCCTCTGTGAAGTTAGCAGACGTTATGAATACCTGGGGAAAGTGAATATCGAAACGAGCAATTTGAGGCGATTGAGCGGCTCAAGCAATCCTACCAAGCCGCTGGCAATCCAGTGATGAGTATGGATACAAGAAACGAGAATTGATTGGTCAGTTGTACCGAGATGAAAAGTTCTACATCCGGGAACCGATTGAGGTGTTTGACCATGGCTGGACGACGCTGGCAACCGGAGTTGCTATTCCCCATGGTTTATACGACATCACCGATAGCGTGGGCTATATCCAGATTGGCACCAGTCATGATACCAGCGAGTTTGCCTGTGATTCGCTACTGGTGGAACAGTTATGGCAAGATCCGTTATTTCTTGGCAACCTCGATTTTACTGTTATACGACGGTGGAGGTAGCAATAGCTCACGCTATTACATTTTCAAACAGGACTTACAGGCACTCTGTCAATAAACTGGGAATCGAAATTCGCATCGCTCACTATTTACCCTATACCTCCAAGTACAATCCCATTGAGCATCGCTTGTTTCCCCATGTCCCTCGCGTGTGTCAAAGCATGATTTTTGATCGGGTTCAGGCGGTTTAAGATCTGATGGCAAGGGCAACCACTCGGACAGGGCTGCATGTATTGACGACGATTCTTGATAAAACCTATCAAACGGGTCGAAAAGTCATTGAAGGCTTCAAGTCCAACATGACGATTGTCTTTGATCAGTTCTTGCCGCAGTGGAATTACACTGCCATACCAGAATTACAGGTTATTTAATCCTCAATCCTAAGAGAATAACCAGCGTGCGTTGATAGTCTTGCTGGCTGTATGCCTTGACCACTCCTTCCAGGTTGAGGGAGCGGGTAATTTCATATTCCTGTCGGTAGCGTGTTAACTCTTGAGGAGAAGGATAATCTTGCTTGAGCATTTTGACGACGATCGCCCGCTCGTCTTGCGTTCTGATGCCTCGGTACACCAGAGAATTTGAGCTTTCGCAAATTTTGCTTTGGATGGTAATTCCAGATAAAGCAATCATAGAACGCCCTCCCAAAGGATGTCATGAGCTATGCCGCCAATTATATCGGTCTTAACAGAATTCCGAAAAATTAAGATAGTTCAGCCCATTAACGAGGTAACAATTCTGTTGCGGAGCCAGAGCGAGCGCATACTCCAAAAGCCTTATGATCAGAGCCGTTGTTGAATATTCTTATTCCGTTGAACCGCATCATTCAGCTACTGCAAGTTCAAGATCAACAGATCGTCGATGCCATCCTGACGGAGGTGACTGACAAGCACCTTGAGGATGCCAAGACTCTTTGGGAGCCTATCTTGGCGGGAAGCGATCAAGACGATGAGTATTGGAACTGGGTGGGCAAGAGCCGTCGATCGAAGTTGCTCCCAGGGGATGAGTTGTACGCGATCGAATGCGAAGGGATCACCCAAGGGCTGATGATGCTTGATGTTTTGAAGAAACGCTGTCTGATTGAATCGCAGTTGCGACGGCGGTTAGTCTACATCAGTGCTTTGGCAACTGCCCCCTGGAACCGACCTGTCATCACAAATCCGCCGACCTACAAGGGCGTTGGGGGTAATTTGGTGGATTTTGCAGTCGCCCGCAGCTACGAACTGGGTTATCAAGGCAGAATAGGGTTACATGCCCTGCCGGGTGCGCTAGGATTCTATAGAAAGCTGCGCCTTGGACTGCTCGATTGCGGTCCTGATCCTGAAGAACCCGATCACCTCGTTTACTTCGAGACTCTACGGATGGATGACCCATGACCCAATCGATTCCTGCCAAGCCGAAAGCCGCACCCAATGAAGGGAACCGCCATCAACGCCTAATGGAGCTGATTGAAGCAGAGGACGCTGCCAACGGCGAAGTGGGTTGCGGACGCGATTTGGGAAACAGAATTTCAGGTTATTTCAGCAACTGTGAAATTGCATTTGAGGATGAAAACCTGAAGCGTTTCTTGCAAGCGCATTTAGGACACATTTTGATGGAGCCGGATTTTGATGCCATTACAACTCAGATTCAACACCAGATTGAGTCTTTGCTTATTCCGGCTGCGAGTCAGTCCTTGGGTTCTGAGCCTCCGCCAGCTTCAACAAACGTCACAGCACATGTTCCAACAAAGGCACTCAAAGAACTATTTCAGTCACAGCTTGCCGAGTTTTGTTCCGAAGCTGCATTAGAACAACTGATTCAGTTTAGCCATCAGATCATCCACAAAGCCGTCCTTCGACCCCGGCATACCTGGTCCAGTCCAATTTGGGTACTGAGAAGCGAGACACAGATCTACATTGCTCAGGCAGGAGGGATTGAGGAGGCGATCGCCAAAGTCAAGACTCAGCATCCCCAGGAAACTGGAAGACTGGAAGTAATCACAGTCGGAGGTATTCTGGCACCCGATCAGGTGATCTCTCTGGATGCAAACCTGTTATGAAGTTCTCATCCTGAGAGAACCTTTCAGGATAGGGATAGCGATTGAGTTCAGCGTTTGACCAGTAGTTTATCTCGCTGACTTATTTTCCCGCTGCCGTTCCCCGTTTTTCTAATTCTTTCTTCAACTTTTGGCATTCTTCTGCCAACGGAATGCCCAACTCCGTCACCAACTCTAACGCCTGATGACAATACTGCTGCGCTACCTCGACATCGCCCGAGGCTTGATGCAGTTCGGCCAAATTCTTGAGAGCTCCGGCTTCGTTAGTTCTATCGCCAATTTCTCGGAAAATCTCCAGTGCGGTCTGATTATTAGTTAAGCATTCTGGATACTGCTCCAGTTTGAGTCGAATGGCTCCTGTGTTAACAAGAGCGATACCTTCACCTTGACGATCGCCAATCTTCCGCGAGATTGTCAGTTGTTGTTGAAAGAAGTCGAGCGCCCGGTCATACTCTCCTAAACTGCTGTAAGAGAGTGTTTGTAAATAAGAATTACGAAAGTTTTTACTCATCGTCAAAAAGCGATATCAGAGATCAAGATGTGCATGAGGTTAAGAACATGGGTCAACTGAAAACCTACACCAGCGATTTAAC
>JAAUSF010000006.1 GCA_012033255.1 Cyanobacteria bacterium RU_5_0 | reverse complement strand
CATCGGAAGAGAAAAATGGAACTTTACCTGATTCGTCATGGACTTGCGGCTGAGCGAGGTACTTACACGAACGATGATGAGCGTCCCCTCACGGATGAAGGCGTTCGCAAACGAAGCGAATTTCTAAACGGCTGCGTGAGTTAGGCATGACGTTTGACTTGATTCTGACAAGTCCGTTGGTTCGGGCACGACAGACGGCTGAAATTCTGCAAGCCTGTGGATTGTGTGATTTGCTGGAGGAGTCTGTGTATCTTGCTCCAGGTGGAGATTTCGACAGTTGGTTGAAATGGCTACAAGAGTGGCAGTCAAATCAGGAGAGCCGATTGGCGATCGTCGGACATGAACCCGATCTCGGAGAATGGGCAGAAAAATTGGTTTGGGGTGAAGTCCGGTACCGATTGATTGTCAAAAAAGCTGGAGTGATTGGGCTTTTCTTGCCAGAGGATGATCCCGTAGGGCAGAGCCAACTGTTCTGGCTGACTCCACCCCGGCTACTACTGGAAGGATAATTTTCCTTAAGGAGTGTCTGGCATCGCTTGAATACAGTTACCCTGACTGTAAATCATGATGAACCCGGAGCCTCCGGCAAGTAGGTCATGGAGGGAGTGGTATCAGAGAGATAGGTTATGCCCCCAGATGTATCCCGAAGCGTTTATACGGCTATGTCCCCTGATGTTGCTGCGATTAAACTTGATCAATTCTTAAAATGGGTTGGAGTCGTTCAAACCGGAGGTGAAGCCAAGCTGCTAATCCAAAGTGGTGAAGTGAAGGTGAATGGTAAAGTGGAGACACAGCGCGGACGGAAACTCGTGGAGGGCGATCGCGTTTTCGCGCTTGGAGAAACCTTCACCGTTAGCCAAATTAAATGACGATTAGCTCACTTCAGGCGGACTTCTTCAATAAACGATATTCCATCGAATATCCCATCCTTAAATGACTGAGTGCTGCGGACTCGATGATCTGGATCGAGCAAAGTGATTGTTTCGATAAACACAATGAGTGCGCCATCTTGAGTTTTCCTGACTCGAAAGCCGATGGTGTCCTGACCAGCATCCCAGGCGATCGCAGAGAAATCTGAATAGCTAGTGGAAGACATTTTCAAAATCCCGTCTTCAAACTCTCCTACAAAATTGAGTTGGAGTCGGGTTCCATCTGGATATTCGTAGTGGTTAACCTGCCGATAGGTAGTCCCTTCGATCAGGACAGTAAAGGTGCCTAAAAAACTACGAAGAAAATGTCCACGGGAATCAGTCTTAATATACTCACCTTGCCAAGTTCCAATATGCCGCTTAAAGATTTCAGGCACTTTCTCCGGATCAGGGCTACCTTTGGAAGTGGCTATACTTTCGCTCGTTGAAGACGACGGATCGTTACTCATAGATTAACCGATAGGGTTTCGATCTTGGATAATCCCTCTTTGCTGACCCAAGCAATTTGATTAATACGACGACGTTGAGCATATTCACGGATGGCTGCCGGAGAATCATGAAGCCCCAACTCCAGTTCTACTCGCACTAAATGAGCCGACTCCCGGATTTTTTGGGCATGAGCGATCGCCGCTGCATAGGCTTCAGGCGACGTTGGAACAACTAACCAATCACTGGCAGGAGTTTGCAGGGGTAACTGCCCATCTGATAATAGAACTTGATGGAGTTCTTCAATATTCAGGACAAAGCCAATCCCCGGACAGGTTTTGCCTTGAGGGTGATAGAGGCTAAGGAGTTGATCATAACGTCCCCCTTGTCCCAATATCCGTTGTCCGTGGGAGCCGACTACCTCGAAGACAATGCCAGTGTAATAGTCGAAGGTTTGAACGAGGCTTAGGTCTAGCACTGGGGTGAGGGGATGAGGGGATGAGGGAGCAGAAGTGGCTTGGCTGAGCTGTCTGGAGTGGGCATCTTGTAGCAGTTCAATCAGGGCTTTGAGCGTGTTGACCGTGGTGCGTTGCTCAGGATCAAGATCGAGACTAGACACCCGTTGCAAGACATCGGTCGGTTGACCCCGCAAATCTAGCAGGAACAACGCCCGATCGCGCAAATCATTTGAAAGCGGCAGGGTTTCCAACGTGATCCGATCGAGAGTGGCAATTGCCTCTCTGACGTGTTCGCGCAGAGAATCGGGAAAGGGAGAAAGCAGCGATCGAGTCAGTCCAGCCTCGCCAAGTACCAAATAGCAGTCTTCCAGTTCTAGATGGCGTAGGCAATCAAACACGATTAAGAGAATTTCGGCATCTGCGGCAATTCCATCCGCGCCTAGCAGTTCCACCCCTGCCTGATAAAACTCCTGCTGACGGTTGTGAACCCCTTTAGCGGCTCGACGAAACACGTTGGCGTTGTAGTAGAGCCGTTGAGGATAGCTGGCTCCTGCCATCCGGGTCACGGCAGCACGGGCGATCGATGCCGTTAATTCTGGACGTAATCCCAATACCTCTCCTTCCGTATCCTGTAGCTGAATTACCGTAGATTGCTCTACAGCACCACCTGCCATCAACGTCTCTAGCCGCTCTAATGTTGAGGTGATGATGCGGTGATAACCCCAACTGTGAAAGACTTGTTGAATGCGTTTTTCAATCCAGCGTTTTTGTGCGACATCCAGGGGAAAGAGATCCCTAGCGCCAACAGGGGGTTGGTAGACCATTACTTCTTCTTGCCACCAAACAGCCCGAATAAACCCCCGCCGTTTCCTTTGCTGTCCGGTTTGCCACCCTTCGAGTTTGATTTACCTTTCGGGTCAGCCTTCGCTTTCGGGTCTGGCTTAGCCACCTTTGCAGCCGATTTCCCAACCGTGGTTCCGCTACTGTTTGGTGTCTCCAATCTGCGCTTACCTTCCAAGGCTACCGCATCTTGGGGATTTAACTCCAATGCCTTATTGAAATGAATTTTCGCCATCGTTGCCTGATTCGTTTTCAGGTAAATTACTCCTAAACGGCTATGGCAATCGCTATTTGTAGGCTCCATCTTGAGAGCCTCCCGCAATTCCTGAATGGCTCTCGGAAAATCTTGCTTTGTTTCAAATTCCTGCGACCGACGCAAATAGGAAGCTAACAAGGACTCGCGAGTGAGAGGAGCTTTAGTTGGAGGAGATGGCGGTGCAGCAGGCGATCGCGTTGCTGAGACCGCAGGATTTGGCGATTTCGGTTGCCCTACAGACTCTCTCCGTCCCTCTTTTCGCATGAGATAAACGAGGTTTAATTCACTAATTTGCCCGATCAAATCGAGCGACTGATCCAAGGATTGATACTGCTTTTCAGCCAGGTCTCGCACAGATACCCGATAAGAGTTGTCTAGATCTCCTGAAGAAGCTAGCCTTCGAGATGAGTCAGTTGTCAGGGCAACTGTATCTTGTTGCTTAAGGGCTTGCTGCCCTTTTAGGCGTAACAGAACGCAGTATTCAGTGTAGCTACGCTCCTGAGACAACTTTTCATAGGCCGGATTCACCAGCTTGGATAAAAACTCGGCAGCCCGTTGGCGATCGGCTTCATTCTCTGTCATGCAACTATCCGGATGGAGGCGACGCGCAATAGTGAGATATCGCTTCCGGATGTCCTTCACGTCTGCATCAACAGGAATTCCCAGAATAGCGTGATAGTCGATGAAGTCTAAATTAAACAGTCCTTGCTCAATCTTTAGAGACATTCTACGTATTCCACGACTCTTCAACAATAAAGAATTCCCTTCGTAGCACCATCCGTAACCCCAAAACAGGGACTTTCTTGAAGTCCTATCCACCGCATCCCTAACGGAGTTATGTCAAGTTTAGGCAATCTTTGATAAGGAATTTGTTAAAATTGTACGAATCTAGATGAATAAACTGTTGATTCTACGGAAACCTGATAGCTAGAACCCAATAGCTGAATGTTTTTGAGCTAGCGAGGGCTGAATTCTGCCAGAGGTTTGATCTCAGTCAGTTCATGACTCAGAGCTTCATGAATGTAACCGTTTGTTGCCAGGATTCTCCCAGACTGAATCAAAAACGGGCTATTGTCATATGCCGTTACAGTCCCTCCGGCTTCTTCAACCAAAACGGCTCCTGCCGCCATATCCCAAGGCGATAGTCCTCGTTCCCAAAAGCCATCCAATCGTCCGCAAGCGACGTAAGCCAAGTCGATCGCCGCCGCCCCACCCCGCCGTACCCCTTGAGTCAGGTGAGTCAGATGACAGAATTCGGCATAGTTATTGTCTGCTGTCTCGCGACGATCGTAAGCAAACCCTGTCACCAAGAGGCTCCGATGCAATTCAGATGTCTGGGATACTTGAATCGGCTGACGATTGCGCGTAGCTCCTAATCCTTTTGCCGCCCGAAATAAATCTTGATGAAACGGGTCAAAAATGACTCCAACTTGATGTATGCCGTTAATGAGCAAGCCGATTGAAACCGCAAAGAAGGGATATTGATGGGCATAGTTTGTGGTGCCATCCAGGGGATCGATCGCCCATAAATACTCGGCTGACGGCTCCCCGGATGTTCCCGATTCTTCCGCCAAAACTGAATGATCTGGAAAATGCCGTTGCAGGACAGCTAAAATTGCCTCTTCAGATGCTTTATCCGCCACTGTCACCAAATCCCCCGGACGACCCTTTTCCTGAACATCATCTAGCTTCCCCCAATAGGATTGCAGGACTGCTCCCCCTGCAAGCGCAGCTTCCGTCGCCACCTCAAGAAAAATTTGCAATTGTTTGAGTGAATTTACTGGCATTTCCCTGATCGTGAAGAATTCTTATCTCTTCATGTTCCTTCACTAACGGTTCTGTGTAAACACAGATTCTAATTACCTATCTCATCGCGAAATTCTGATGGCATTTGCCGCATTGAATGAGTGGGGTTCCAGATGCCAATGCCAAGTAAACGAGCTTTTTCCTGAGCATGAATGAGACGTTGTTCATATTTGAGGTTGGGCGATCGTGAACTTGCAACCCCATATCCCTCTTCCACTAACGTTTCGTTTAATAGTTCCTGCCCATGCCACACATATGCCAATCTCAGCCGAGAACCGCCTTGCATCTCTCGTTCAGACTCTACATAAGGCTCTACATCAGACTCTAATAAAACGTGTCTGTCTTCCCCAATCAACGCTTCTAGCCGTTCCTTCGCCTCAATACTCCAAGGCTGTTGATGGTTCCAATCGGGTGCATCAATTCCCAATAGGCGAACTCGTTCGGTTGAAGTCGTTTGCTGAGTTGGATCAAGCACCTCCAGTGTTTGCCCACTGATCACCTGCGAAACCTGAACTGACTGCCCTTGAGGGGCGATCGTGGCTTGACATCCCATCAGCCAAACGAGACCGCTTATTACTCCAAAGCTTGCCAGAAGCCGTTGACCCCAATCTCTTACTGCATTCATAATTTACACATCGAAAGGAGAGAAAAATAGAATTTCAATCTAGATTTCCCGATTTCGGTTTTAATTCCTCAACCTCTATGGCTTACTCCTCATCCAATGGCAATCGTTGCTTTACCCTGCCTTTACCAAAGTGCTGACCAAATTGAAGTTCGTAGACCTCATCTTCATCCTGAGTCTCTACCTGCAAATCCGATCGAGCATAGCTAACACATAGCAAAGCGTACCCAGAAGCGCGCAATTTGGGTGAAAGCCCCATCGCCTCCGGTTGATGAATTTCTCCAGACCGAACACGGACAGCACAAGTCGTACAAGCTCCATTACGACACGCGAAAGGGAGATCAATCCCCTGATCCTCAGCCGCCATGAGAATATATCGGTCATCCGGAACACGAATAGTATGATCAGTATTTTTCTGACAGTTGTGAATGTGAACAGTGTAGAATCGAGCCATAACGCCTATGAACAGCAAAAGCAAACAGCAATTCTCATTATGAGGGTGTGGTGAACCTAGAATGGGAATGACTGGACAAAATCTTCTGTTTCCAGAGAAACACTAATTCTGCTAAGATGATAAATCTGTGACTTACTCAACGTCGCATTGTCTTGGTAAGCCTTGGAGAGATGGCCGAGTGGTTGAAGGCGCAGCACTGGAAATGCTGTTTACTCGTAAGGGTAACCAGGGTTCGAATCCCTGTCTCTCCGTTCTAGAATCCAAGTAGGTTAAGACTTGGCGAAAGATACTTGAAGCAAAGGTAGCGTGTCAAAGCCCGCAGGTCATCAAAAAAGTGCATGAAAGCCAAAATTGAAGTCACGATTGGGGATGATGAAGGGAATGTGATTGGACAACTAAACCCTCAAACCCTGGATTTAGGGAAGCCCAGCTTGCACGACATTGAGGGGGCGGTAGAAGCTTGGCGACGGAGGGCATTGCCACAAGGAGACCCTTAGATCAGTTGTTACAGAATGTAAGGTGGTCCACTTTAGTCTAAAAATCTATATATTCTTTGTATAGACAAGTAGATTTCAAACAGTTTTATTCTTTACTCCAAGTGTTTTCCCCTAAGACATCAAAAGACTTTATGTCAGGAGAACAAAGATGAAGAAGTGGCAGCAGATTAAAAAAGGTTTTATTGGTCTTTCCCGGAGAGTTTACTGGGTTACTTTATCATTATTTACTACAATTTCTATTGTCTTCATTTTGCCATTTAGCAGTTACGTGAAAGCTCAGAATGCACCAATAGCTAATCAAGTTAGTCAAATTACTTGTAATGCTAATTTTCTTCTGGCGAACTTAATAATTTGGGTTCTTGCTGGGACGCTTTGCGTTTTAATTATTGTGTTCGGGGCAGTAATTGCAGGACTTGGCAAAAAGAATCCTTACGAAACCTTGCAGGAGGTTTTCCAAATATTTTTCTCAAGAGATAGTAATACGCTTCAAGTTTACACTGTTGGTGCAGTAGTTTTCTCTACAGTTTTTCTGGCACTTACATGTCAACTAACTGAAGGAGCTATTGCTATTTTGAGCGCTATTGTTGGGTTTGTTTTGGGAAGTATGCGGAGTTCTGAACAGGCACCAAAAAATAATCTAACCCAGACTTCCCAAGAAAAACAGGGCAACAAGGGTGATAGTGAATAGTAATAGTTGAATCAGGTTGTATTGTTTCTCACTGCCATCTTGTGGGGTGGTGAACTCTAGGGCTAAAGCAATCACATGAAGATTGCCTAGGAGCCACAATCACCGGCAGAATCGCGCTGTGGAGGTAGCTCGCGCTTCCGTTTTTATGGCTGCGGCGAGAACAGTGGTCACAATGAATCTTCTGAGAACTGAAATACTGTGTGCCATCTAAGGCAACCAGGAGAGGCAGCCTAGACAGTGATAGGGCTTGAGATGTCCTTCTCGTTGCAAGGCTTGATGTTCCTGTTGTCAAAATCTGAATTTGCAATTGCTGGCATTAACTCTACAATCAAGTCACGCTTCCTGAAGCGGTGTCTCGCGAACTTGCAGACATCAATCCACCTGTTCCAGGAACCCATGTCTTTGATTATGATTAGCTTAGGGGTCATATTGGGCGCAGTTTCTTGCACCTTGCTGCTAGCGTAGTCATGCAATTCCCGCATTGAGATTTTGCCGTCTTCATCGCGATCGCTGCCCCAGTCTCGATTCCTTCGCTCAAATAACGGGTATGAAGGGAGAGTTCTGAACCTGGTGTTCAAAGAATATTGCGTTGGACAGTATCAGGATGATCCACACCCGATTGCTGCTGTTGAATGGTCAATACTCTCTGTAACAAGGGTTCTGCCTGCTAAAAGGGGATGATTTTCCGGAAGTAGGCACGGCTTGAGCCTCAAAGCTGGTAGAAATCATGGTTCAGCTTTGTCGTAACGCCCTTGATCACGGTATACCAAAGCTAAATCATCAGGGAGAAATTTAGCGTGGGTGATCGTCAAGATATCGTAGTCTGCCTTGCCAAGTTGCATCTCGAAATCCATCTGTAGATCTTTAGACTGCTTCGTCCAAAATGCTTGCTCGCTCAACCGACGAGAAAGTAAACCTGATTGTAGATTCAATCTCTGGTTGTCGATTCAGCGTAAAATTCGGAACACTGGTCTTTAGTCTCCTGACTCCCTATTCCCTGACCCCCGACCCCTGACCCCTAAAATGCGTTTTGACAAAATTTTAATTGCGAACCGAGGAGAAATTGCCCTACGTATCCTGCGTACCTGTGAAGAGATGGAGATCGCCACCGTAGCGGTTCATTCGACGATCGATCGCCATGCCCTCCATGTCCAGCTTGCGGATGAAGCCGTCTGCATTGGTGAACCTCCGAGCAGTAAAAGTTATCTGAATATTCCGAATATCATTGCGGCAGCGTTAACTCGCAATGCCACAGCGATCCATCCGGGGTATGGCTTCCTTGCCGAGAACGCCCGCTTTGCGGAGATCTGTGCCGATCATCAGATCGCCTTCATTGGCCCCTCGCCAGACGCGATTCGATCAATGGGCGATAAATCGACTGCGAAAGAAACCATGCAACGAATTGGAGTCCCCACGATACCGGGGAGCGATGGGCTGTTGATGGATGAAAAGGAGGCATTGGCGATCGCCCGTAAAATCGGGTATCCCGCCATCATCAAAGCGACAGCAGGCGGCGGCGGTCGAGGGATGCGATTGGCTCGCAGCGAAGAGGAATTGGTGAAATCCTTCCTGGCGGCTCAAGGAGAAGCGGAAGCTGCTTTCGGAAATGCGGGAGTGTATCTGGAAAAGTTTATCGAACGTCCGCGCCATATTGAATTCCAAATTCTGGCAGACAGTTATGGTAATGTGATTCACCTGGGCGAACGCGATTGTTCGATTCAGCGCCGCCACCAAAAATTGCTCGAAGAGGCTCCTAGTCCGGCACTCACGTCAGAATTGCGGGAAAAGATGGGAGAAGCCGCCGTTAGAACCGCCAAATCGATCAACTATGTCGGAGCAGGCACCGTGGAATTTTTGCTCGATCGCTCTGGTCACTTCTATTTCATGGAAATGAACACTCGCATTCAGGTTGAGCATCCTGTCACCGAGATGATCACCGGACTCGATCTGATTGCCGAACAAATCCGGATTGCTCAAGGGGAACGATTACAACTGACTCAGGATCAGGTACAGTTCCGGGGACATGCGATCGAATGTCGTATCAATGCTGAAGACCCCGATCACAACTTCCGCCCCAACCCTGGACGCATCAACGGCTATCTGCCTCCGGGTGGACCGGGTGTTCGCATGGATTCCCATGTCTATACTGATTATGAGATTCCGCCTTACTACGATTCGTTGATTGGCAAACTGATTGTCTGGGGACACGATCGCCCCACTGCCATGCAACGAATGCGCCGCGCCCTGCGAGAATGTGCAATTACTGGGCTACCCACAACGATCGGCTTTCACCAAAAAATTCTAGATATGCCAGAATTCATTGAAGGCGAAGTCTACACAAACTTTGTGGAGCAAATGATGAGCCAGCGATCGGAGGGGATGAGTTGATCGGGTGATGAGGCAGTGCCCATCCTATCAAACTGCTAGGTCGTAATCCCGCGTGGAACCCCTTCCAGAGCTTCCTCTTCCGTCTCAAAAATCTCGAATACCGAGTCCATCATCGTAACCTCAAAGACAAGCTTCGCCTCTGGATGGACGTTACAAATACGAAAACTGCCGTTTACCTTATCTGCGTCGCGCATTCCAGCCACGAGCGACGTTAAGCCAGAGCTATCAATAAAGTTAACTTGACCCAAATTCACGACGACATGAGGGCTAACCCTAGAGATGCACTCTTGCAGTTTGAGACGAAATTGCCAGGCTGTCGTAATATCAAGTCGCCCTGTAGGAGTGAGAACGATAACCGTTTTACCATCCTGAGACGTGTGTGTTGTCTGATCCATGTGGACTGTTGATCCTCCCGTAGGACTTACAGATAGTTGAGCCAACCAGACGTATCCCTCAGCATGATGACATACTATCGAGGCGATCGTCCTCGTGTGACCCGATCCCAGAGGTTACTCCGGTCTAGCCTAAATCAAGATTCATTAGGTTGCACTCCCTAGATTGCCCAAACGGAAGATAGTTCTCTACATCTCCAGCCAATCTTGCGGCTTGAGGAACGTTTCATAGAGATTGGCTTCAGGAGTGTTGGGTTCGGGATGATAGCTGTATTCCCATCGCACGAGGGGCGGCAGGGACATGAGAATGGATTCGATCCGTCCGTTGGTTTGGAGTCCAAAGATGGTGCCACGATCATAGACTAGATTGAATTCGACGTAGCGACCTCGACGATAGAGTTGGAAGTGGCGTTCTCGATCGCCCCATTCCAGATGGCGACGGCGTTCAGCGATCGGCACATAGGCAGGTAGGAAGGCGTTACCACAATCTTGAACGAAGGCGAATAGATCATCCCAGGAACGAGAGTTTAGCTCACCCACCGCTTCACTGTGAATAGCCGCCGTCCCTTTGGGATCGGGTCCACGATAGAGCTTGCCCTGACCATCTTGGTAGTCGAAGAAGATACCCCCAACGCCTCGTGTTTCCTGGCGATGTTTGAGGTAGAAATATTCATCGCACCAGAGTTTGAACGTGCGATAGTACTCAGTGTGATGACGATCGCAGGCTTGCTTCAAGGTCTGATGAAAATGGACAACATCTTCGACAAAAGGATAGTAGGGCGTCAGGTCAATACCACCCCCAAACCACCAAACGGGACCCGCTTCAAAGTAGCGATAGTTGAGGTGAACCGTTGGAATATAAGGACTGTGAGGATGCAGTACCATTGATGCGCCTGTAGCATAGAAACTATGTCCGGCGGCTTCGGGACGTTGTATCAAAATGGAGGGGGGTAAATCTTTCCCCCAAACTTCTGAGAAGTTGACGCCACCTTGCTCAAAGACTGCGCCTGATTTCAGCACCCGCGATCGACCTCCACCGCCTTCTTCACGTTCCCAGGCATCCTCCTGGAAGGTTCCCTCTCCATCTAGTGCTTCCAATCCTTGGCAGATACGATCTTGCAAGCCTCTCATGAATTCACTAATTCGCTGCCGTGAATCAGAAGGAGGCGCGAAGCTAGAAGCATTGGATGTTTTTTGATCTGGGAAGGATTTCACCATAGGTCGGAAAATTTCAAACAGCTAAGATTCAAACAGCCAAGACAGCAGACAAGCGAAAGAAATGAACTGGAGTTTGGGCAACGTTTTGAAATACTTTCAATTCGTGCGATCGCTAACCAAGCGACCAAGCCTCAACCCCGATCTAGCCTATACCGGATCGAGGCGCAATTGAGCGAACTAGTAAACGAATGTAATGGAGAATAAAAGTCTGAGCAGGAGTGTAGGTTATAAATCTTTATGTTTTGGTGTATGCCATACCAGTGAAACAAGGACAACCGAATCGCCTGAATCAGTGATGCAAATTCGGCTGAAGTGTATCCACTTTTATCAGTACTCATGAGATTGTCTGAACTACAATAATGAATCCGAGAGGAATATTTCCCAGCTTTAAAAGTTGACCTGTGCGACCCTGTTTTGCGTTCCTCTCGGAGCGATCCAATGGGTGAGAGGAAGAGTGCCATGCTGAGTTTCTGGTATAAATTCATTCACAAAAACTCGATCGCCTGTCCTCCGTTAGTCGGAACCTACCAGGTATTGAGTTCGGCATCGGTGGATGAGCTTTGGCAGAAAGTGGTGAATCTAGCGGATGTCTCTTGGCATCCTCTCCTGGCTAGAACGAATGTGCCCTATGGTCTGATTCCGAAGCCAGGGTTAATTTACCGTGCGGTAAGTCGGCTTTTTCCGATCTCGATTCAAATCTTTGTGGAGCGAGTGTTGCCCAGAGAGTTATTGAGCGTTCGGATTTTTGCCTTGCCTGGCGTCGAAGAGCGAGTGACTTACCGCGTGGAATCTACCGTATGCGGGACTCGTGTTTCCTACTCAGTGACATTGCGCGGCTGGCTATCCCCGATCGTTTGGTCAATCATTCGTCCTTATGCGGCAAGGGTTGCCCGTGAATTGGCTCATGCCGCTGAGCGCGATCGTCTCCAGTCGGATCACTCAAAACATCCCAAACCCAATCTCGATCTCCTCGCTATACTCCTCACTCTCAGCATTGGACACTTGCTCTTAAGCGATTCCCCAATCCGCCACCTCAGTTAACCCTAATCGCCAAAACCCATCTAAGCTAACGGTACAATGAACTGTTAAGAAATAATGCTTAGATGTTCCTTAGTGCCGATCGCTAGGGTGGAGAACACAATGCCTACAATGCTTGATACTCGCGTCATTTTGGAAGTCTTGCGTCCTGTGCAAGACCCTGAACTCCGGAAAAGCTTGGTCGATTTGAACATGATCCGCAATGTACGGGTAGAGGGTAGCCAGGTCAGTTTTACCCTCGTTTTGACAACTCCCGCCTGCCCGTTGCGACTATTCATTGTTGAGGAATGTGAGAAAGCCGTGAAATCGCTTCCTGGCGTGGAGACGGTAGAGGTGGAGGTAACGGCAGAAACTCCGCAGCAGAAAGCTTTACCCGATCGTGCCGGAATTGCAGGTGTCAAAAATATTTTGGCGATCACCAGTGGGAAGGGCGGCGTCGGAAAGAGTACGGTTTCAGTCAACGTAGCCGTTGCATTGGCGTTGATGGGGGCAAAGGTAGGATTGCTGGATGCAGATATTTATGGGCCTAATACACCGATGATGTTAGGGCTGGCAAATGCCTATCCTACTGTGAAACAATCTCCAACTGGAGAAGTTTTGGAACCTGCGTTTAATTACGGAGTCAAGCTGGTATCAATGGGCTTTTTTATTGACCCTGATCAACCCGTCATCTGGCGCGGACCGATGTTAGACGCTCGAATTCGCCAATTTCTCTACCAAACGGACTGGGGCGAACTGGATTACTTGCTCGTTGATATGCCTCCTGGAACAGGGGATGCGCAGTTGACGATGGGGCAAGCCGTTCCAATGGCAGGAGTGGTCATTGTCACAACGCCTCAAAGCGTGGCTCTGCAAGATGCGCGTCGAGGATTGCGGATGTTCCAACGGATGCCCAATCCTGTGCCTATCCTGGGCATCGTGGAGAATATGAGCTACTTTATTCCTCCCGATCTGCCCGATCACCAGTACGATATCTTTGGTTCGGGTGGCGGTGAAAAAACCTCCAAAGAACTTGATTTACCCCTTCTGGGCTGCATCCCTCTAGAAATGTCTCTGCGCGAAGGGGGCGATCGCGGTATCCCGATCGTCATTGATGTGCCTGAGTCGGCGTCCGCCAAAGCCCTCATGGCGATCGCGCAACAGATTGCCGCTAGAGTGTCTGTGGCTGCTCTTGCCTGAGTCCTTCATTCCTATTCCCCCATGTTGCAAAAATCCTTCGGTCGCGTTAACTGGAAATCCTTGCTCCAGCCTTGGCAAGAAGTCGATTGGTTGCTGTTCTTGCTGGTTATTGGTTTAACTTCGTTTGGAGGAATTGCTATCCGTAGTACTGAATTGCACAATGGGGATGCGGATTGGTGGCAACACTGGGTTGGAGGCGGAATAGGTGCCATGATTGCGCTGGCGATCGCTCGTTGGCGCTATGAAAACCTGATGCAGTGGCGCTGGATCATCTACATCCTGACAAACCTGCTTCTGCTAGCGGTGGTGTTAATTGGGACAACAGTCAACGGTGCCCAAAGTTGGATTTACATTGGCGATTTCAATTTCCAGCCCTCCGAGTTTGCCAAGATTGGCGTCATCATTACCTTAGCCGCTACGATGCAAGAGCAGGGAGCGTCTACGATTCCGATGGTGCTGAAGATTCTGTCAATTACGGCGGTTCCGTGGATGCTAATCATGCTGCAACCCGACTTAGGGACATCGCTGGTTTTTGGTGCAATTACGTTAGGGATGCTCTACTGGGGTAATGCTAATCCGGGCTGGCTAATTTTGTTGATTTCTCCGATCGTCTCTGCCATCTTATTCGGTGTATTTCTGCCAGGATGGTTAGCGTGGGTAGTGCTGATGCTGATTATTGCATGGCGGACTCTACCGTGGGCCTGGTCAGGTTCTTTCAGTGTTGCCGTCGTAAACCTCGTTGCCGGAGGTCTGGGAAAATTTGTTTGGGATTATGTGCTGAAGGAATATCAGCGCGATCGCCTCTCCCTCTTCCTGACTCCTGACAAAGATCCGTTGGGCGGCGGCTATCACCTGATTCAATCGCGGATTGCGATCGGGGCAGGACAACTCTTTGGGCGTGGACTCAATCAAGGCACTCAAACGCAGCTTAATTTCATTCCCGAACAACATACTGATTTCATCTTTTCAGCGATCGGTGAAGAATTGGGGTTCATTGGATGTGTTGCCGTTCTAGTCATCTTCTGGATCATCTGCCTGCGACTCGTGATCATTGCTCAAAATGCCAAGGATAATTTTGGTTCGCTATTGGCGATCGGTGTTCTGTCGATGATTGTGTTTCAGCTATTGATTAATATTGGAATGACGATCGGATTGGCACCTGTAACCGGAATTCCGTTACCTTGGTTGAGCTATGGGCGATCGTCTTTGTTGACAAATTTTGTTGCACTCGGAATTGTAGAATCTGTCAACAACCATCGTCACCGTCTAAAGTTTTAAAACTGATCTCTTTATTCATCAGCATTAATCACGATTAATGCTAGCTCATTATCTTTTGTCGTCGTTGGATTCTCCAGGCTCTACCTTTCTCACTTTGCTTTTGTTCCAAATCCTCGTGCTTTTTTCTTCATGGCTACTTTGCTAGATTTAGTGAAGGGAATTTCTTCGAGTTGGGAAGGTTGGGCGATCGGGCTGTCGGTGAATTGCCGACCACAGGTTTTACAGCGATATTTCTGCTTGCTGCCTCGATGTCCATTTTTGCGAATATCACTAGATCTGCATTCGGGGCAACTGATCCCGTTAGTATCAGGTAGATCTGCTTCAGGCTGAGTGTCTTGCGGGGGTTCATCTACCAGCTTATGCGTTATCCCTTCCATGTAGTTGACCATTGAACCAAGCCAGGTCGTAATGGCATCCGTTGGGTCTGAAGGCTGCAAGTCTGATTCAACTGCGACGGATTCAAGCTCAATAGTCTCAACTGCAACAGGTTTAATGTCGATCGGTTCAACTACGACCGGTTCAATTACAACGGGTTCAACTGCGACGGGTTCAATGTCGATCGGTTCAACTGCGACGGGTTCAACTACGACAGGTTCAATGTCGATCGGCTCATGTCCATGCGACTCGTGACTGACTAACTCAGCAACGGTTGGCAAAATCGAGTTGTCAGTTGGCTGAATGAGGGCAGGCGTCAGATGCCAGTGGGGGTCAGGTTGAGGAATTTTAGGCCGGAACAGAATGGGTTCAGGTTTAGGAGGGGGAACAGGCGTCAGGCGGCTAATACGATCGCCAATGTTCTCTTGAAGGATGTAAATCGGCGGTAATGAGGTGGGCCGAGAAACAGCCGCCCGAACTAGCTCAGCCGTGCGATCAGAGGAATGAAGAGGAGGTAGTGGTTGCTCTGAGTGAGTTGAGGGGATCAATCGTGAGGTAGCCGGAGACGCAATAGGTGCAGAGATTGGCGGATTTGGGGCTGAGCCAAGTATTGGGGTTGAATCAGTCAACGTATAGTGAGATGGCGATTTGAGGGGAAGGGGCGGAACAAAGCGAATGGAGTTTGCCATCCGCCGATAGGGTTCTAACGGATCGACCTGCTCAGTCACGACTTCCTCCTAATCCTTGGTGCCAAAACGATCGCAAAACTTGAAACATCTAGGCTAGCGTGGCGCTAATCTTAGCAAACTCATCTTGATCTGACCCGTGTGCCCAGGCAAATCTTCAAGATTCTTAACCAGGATTAAAAATTTCTTACATTTCAATCCAATTCTTGATTAAGTTAATCGGCGTTGAAGTGGCATTGCTGGTAACGGGAATGGGGAAGCTGAACCCTATTCAATTTGCACCTACCAATCTCAGTATCCTTGTGGGATGGGCATCTTGCCCGTCCACTTAATCGGTAATGGGTTATCGGTGATGGGTTATCGAAGCATCTAGTTCCTTTGTGGTTCGGTTTCTTCACTTAAACTCTAAAATTAGGCGACGTAGAATAGATTTATCTCTGTATGACTGCCGCTTCAGACAATCCCCAATCGGTTAAAAAAGACCAGCAACATCCCCTATGGAGTGACGATCGCCAGATCGTGAATATGCTCCTCGACGCTTCCCCAACTGACTACAACCTGGCAGAATTTGCCCGTCTGCGGATTCGCTATCGTGGATTTCCGGGCGCTAGAGATATTCAGACTGATTTGGACAAAGTGTTGACGCAGTGGCAATTAACAGAGGCAGAATTATTTGCCAAAACTCGTCAAATTCACCAAACTGCTCAAGTCTATAGAGGACGAGGGACGCAACGAGAAGACTGGAGTTAATCAAGCGATCGATGTCAGGCATCAACTTACTGTATCCGGCTGACTGGCAAGACGTTCTCTTCAGACTGTGTCTTGCGATCGTGTTGGGCGGCATTATTGGCTGGGAGCGAGAAACCGATCGCAAGCCTGCTGGACTGCGAACGCATATGCTCGTCAGCTTAGGAACGGCGCTCCTCGTCCTGAGTAGCATTCAAACTGGCATGGTACAGACCACAGCTGATTCTCTCAGTCGCGTGATTCAAGGAATTATCACTGGAGTTGGATTTTTAGGTGCCGGAGAAATTTTCAGTGAATCTCGACTGGGTTCTGGGGAAGTTCGAGTCCGAGGGCTGACCTCTGCTGCTGCCATTTGGGTTTCATCTGCCCTGGGCATTGCAGCAGGCTGTGGCTTATGGCAAATGGGCTTGTTTGGCGCGATCGCCACCGTCATCATCCTACGAGGCGTCAAAAAACTCGAAACCCGAATCAATCGAAGCCGTCACCGAAACCCCGAAGACATCTAGATAGCCTACGATCGCCCTCCTTCACCCTTCACCTTTCACCCTTCACCCCTCATTCTTACACCTGCAAAAACAAGTCATAGAGCGACAGCAAAATTTCTACCACAATCAAAATCACTACATACCACTCCACCCGCAATCCCGTATTGTGCTGAAGCAGATCCAACACGGTTTCGGCAGTACGAGAAATTAAGTCCAACTTGCGCTCTAAGGCTAAATGCCGTTCTCGGATCTCATATTCATTTTCTAGACGAAGATAAAGTCGCTCCAGATCAGGCGCATCCCAGAGCAATTCTGGCTTATCAATGATTTCAACCCGTCCCACAATCTTGTGCTGAATCGAGAGAGTTCTGCCGAGTTGACGCAGGAGTTCTTTGCCCCATCGTTCGTCCTTTGTAGTACGCTGGAGACTGTCTGCGAATGGCTCAATCTGATCGAAAACCTGACCCGTGCCGACTTCGTAATGTGCTAGAACAACGCTCTTTGCTAGTATGTCTCCTACAATTTGGAAGCGTTCGATACTGAACTCTCGTAGCCAAATGATGCCATTTTCAACTCGCTCTCCTGCGGTTCCATCAATTTTAAGGACGGCTTCTTCTGTCTCTGGATAGGGAAAAGGTTCGATCACTAAAGGTTTAAGGTAGGTCAGAAATGACACTTCTTCTACTGGGCTTAGCCCAAACAGAACAGTGGCTCCATAGCGGAACAGCACAACACAGCCGTGATCTCCGGCGCTCACAACTAGAGGGATTGTTGCTAGATACTCTGTCCTTTCTAGAGCTTTGAGATCTAGACGCTCTCCTAAAAATAGTGCGCGGCCTTTAACGGTATCTTTATCATCAAAGAGTTTTTGCATGATTTGATTATGCTCGGTCTTCCTGTTGCCAGAAAGCATAAGGAACTGCTAACTTCATTGCTACAGGAGTGAAGCGTACTCCAGACCGAGTCATAGTGGCGCAGTCACACTTCAGATTGATAGTAGTCTTGTGGCTTAACGTTGCCGATCGCCTCCTTGTCCCGATTGATGCAACCTCTTTTTTCAGTATATTGGCAGACTCGTGCCCAGAGGATAGCTCGTGTTCCGGGTGGCCCGGCTGAAAACATCACCCGATCGCCACCAATAATCTTGAGAATTTTCACCCCACATATAGGGCATACTTGAATCCCAGTATCAGGCATAGATTGATCCTCTTCATTCGTTACTTCTATTTTTTCACTTGCCTTCGTCATTGGCAGTGCCCTAAAGAGTACTTTTGTCAAGATGAGTTTATGTATTGCAGACGACTTGTTTCGAGCAGGATACCTGACCCTCAGAATGATTGCAACAGTCAGATCTAGCCATAATTGCTATCGGTCTTAACCACAAAGGCACGAAGGCACAAAACCAGAAGAATACAGTATGGCATAGTGTAGGGGCAATCCCTGCGGGGTTGCTCTGGCTTAGAGGACAGACCAATGGGTTTTCTCCTATCGAGTGCGAAATCACCAAAAAATTTACAGGTGGATTTAATTTGCGATCCTAAAAATCCGCGAGTTCAGTGCATTTGCTGCCAAAAAATCATAATTCTTGACGTTGGTTTCAGGGATGTAAATGGGAATCCTGAAATTAATGCATCTATTCAATGACTTACGCTTGAGCAAGTAACCCATGATTCTTGATGCCCTGCCACAGTCAAATCCATTAGCCGCATCATCGCAGTTGGATAAAATTGTTCAAGATTTGACCCATGATCAGCATAAATTACGCATCAAAAAGCTACTCGTTTATGCTTGTTATCACAGTTGGGAGAGCGATTTGAGCAAACTGGAAGTCATTAGTTTGCAAGATTTGCTGCGAACCTTGCTTGATTTGGCTCCAACGTTAGAAAATTTGCGTTCCTATTTAGAAAATGTTGTAAATACTCTCAATAAATCAGCGGAATATACGCTGGTTGCCAATACGATCGTGGGTTACGTTCGTGTCTTCTATTCTGAAGTAAAACAGGTTCCGTCTCATCAAGCCGATTATCAGACGATCGCCCAACGATTAGGACACGATCAAGATTCGCTTCGTATCAAGAAACTGTTAGTGTTAGCGTGTAAAAATATTTGGGTGAGCGATCGTGAAAAATTAGAGCAACTGAATACGATCGACTTAGTTCAAACACTCCATCAGCAAGCCCCAACATTAGAAAGTCTGAAGCTGACCTTAGCAAATCGTGTTAAAAAGCTGAGCAAACAATCAGAATATAATTTAATTGCTGAACGAATTATTAATATTTTTCAATCTTTGTATACGGCTAAAGAGTTGACCCTCGTTTCAAAGAATTTAGAGTCAACCGAAGTCGTATCTTCAGTCAATCGTCCCTTTGAATCAACTCGTACAGAATCTAAACCTCAAGCTCAGGCTAGCATTAGCCAAATGCAAGATTTGTTTGATTTGCGACTGGAACTAATGCGTTATACCAGTCCGTTTAGAGTAAAAATATTACTCTTTTCGCTACTTCATGAACCATTTAAACAGACGATCGAGCATGATCTCATGCTCAAAAGTCACGAACTTGATGACTTATTGAGAATGGTATTTCAAACCTACAGAGAATTAACTGAACTTGAGTTAAGCCTGAAGAATGTTGTTAGAAGCTTAGGAAGTTCTGATGATTATAGCCAAGTTGCGGGTGTTCTGCTGCGAGTTATTAACCCCTTCTACCTTTGTCCTATTATTTATCCACAGCCCATTTTGGAACGAGTCGATCGTTCAACTCGGTTAATTCGAGCAGAAAGTAAAAACGATGAAGCGACTCGACCAGAATGTTTTTAGAGGATGTTTTAATGCCTCCCTGGCCCCGCAACTTTGGTAGGGATCGAATTCAAAGTTCCTCAGAATTGGGGGATTTAGAGAGCGAATGTAGAACGTTGATACTTTTCAAACATTCTCTTAGCTTTTTACTGAAATGGGGCGATCGAAAGAATCTTAACAACGAACAATTACAGGGCGAATCGGTATGAATGCAAATGAATTGCTTAAAAAATATGGAGCAGGTATAACAGATTTTAGTGGCGAAAATCTGACCGGAATTAATTTGATGAGAGCCGATTTGATTGGCAGTAATTTCAGCAAAGCAGATTTACACAGTGCCATTCTTACCCTTGCCTATCTCAATCGAGCTAAACTCAACAAAGCTAACTTAGTTGCGATTCGTTTGAATGGCGCTAACTTAACTCAAGCCGACTTGATCGGAGCTAACCTTCGAGACGCTGACTTGCATGGGGCAACTCTTCAAGGTGCAGATTTGCGAAGTGCGAACTTAACGTTAGCAAATTTGCTTGATGCTAATTTGATAGATGCTGATTTACGAAACACAGATTTAGGTGGCGCTAATCTCACGGGAGCCTGCCTGCGGGGAGCTAACTTACGGGAAGAAAATCGGAATTATTCTGCTAACTTGCGGGGAGCGACCCTCCGTAAAGCGGACTTGCGAGGAGCCAATCTCACGGGAGCAGATTTAAGCAGAGTTGATTTGCGGGGCGCTAACCTGAGTGAAGCAACGCTGCGGGGAGCCGATCTGCGACAGGCAGACCTGAGTGAAGCTAATTTGAAAGGGGCATTTCTAACTGAGGCGAATCTGGGGCAAGCCATGTTACGCGGCGCAAATTTGATGAATGCCAAACTAGAGCGAGCGAATTTAACGGAAGCGGATATGGCAAGCGTTAATTTGCAAGGCGTGATTCTGACGGATGGGAAATTGGGTCGATCGCACCTGGCTCACGCTAACCTGATGTCAGCACGATTGAGTCGGGCAGACTTGAGCCGCGCTAATCTCTGGGCAGTTAACCTCCGGGAGGCGAACTTAGTTGATGCTTACCTGGCTAGAGCCAACTTGACAAACGCCGATCTGACGGATGCTAACTTGGTGCGGGCAGAGTTGAGCAGTACAAATTTAACAGGTGCGATTATGCGAGGTGTTGTTATGCCCGATGGTAGTCTTCATGATTGAGCTGATCGACCTCTTTTTAACTCAAAAGTATCTGAGGGTGTGACTCATGATTCACTCTTTCTCTGTGATTGTGCCTGTCTTGAATAAAGAGAAAGAAATCACGCGAACATTAGAAAGTATTGAGGCGAGTATTCAGTTTTTTCAGTGTCATTGGGACTCTTCTCATAGCATCAATCCGGAAGTCATTATTGTTGATGAAGGATCAACCGATCGAACTCTAGAGCAGATTGAGAATTTCACACAAGATAAACCTCACTATCGCTTAATTAAACACACCAGAAGTTTAGGGGCAGGAGCAGCCAGAAACACGGGAGTGAAGCTTTCTCAAGGCGAGGTTTTGTTTTATTGCGACGGGGATGATCTTTTCTTTAAAGAGCATATTTACTGCTGTTTTAGCCTTATAAACTATGATCCTAGTGTGGCTCAATCCGCCAGTATTCATTTGGCATTTGACAGCACAACCTATACAATTAGCCCGCCTGCCTATCCGGTTGGAATGGTTTCAACAGGTGTATATATGAGAGATTCACTTCATCCCTATTGGAAGGAGGCGATCGAAAATTCCCTGCCGTTGAACTTGTGCGTTCGACGAGAATGCCATGAATTTATTGAAGGGTTTCCAGAAGCCTCAGTTTACAAGCAAATTGGGGGTTGCGAAGATATTTCTTATCGACTTTGGCTATCCCGATTTTTTAGAAGCTGCAAAATCAATATCGAAACCGTTGAATATATTCGCTATCCGGGTAATAATTTCGATAAACAACTGAAAAAATTTCAGAGTCCTCCTGATCAGCAAGCACCGATTCCAAATGAAGAATTGAAACTGCATCAAATTAGACAAAAGCTGGAAGAAGAACGCTATCTTTATTTATTAGAAAAATTTAGTAAACTGAATAAACCTGATTTTTCTCCACTAATTCTAAACTGGTTAAAGTTAGCCAATACTTATTTGGCTCAACAACGCTATGCAGACGCGATCACCCTTTTCGAGCAGGGTATTGCGATCGAACCTGAAACGTTGCCATCCATCAAAAATCATCTAGCGATGGCATATAACAACTTTGGAACGATGCTGCATGATCAGAAGGATCTACAACGAGCGGCAGAGTATCTTCAGAAAGCGATTACTCTTCAACCTGATTATGCGCCCAAAGAATTGGCAGGGGTGTACTTTAATACAGGCAACATTCTCAAAGATCTGGGTCAATTTGAACAGGCATTACCCTATTTTCGATGGGCGATCGAGATTAACCCTGACTTTCCACAGGCAAAAACTGAAATTGGTCGCATTCAATACAAAGCTAAGACTCAAGCAAAAGGATATCTCTTTACTCAAGATTGGTTTAGCCACAATATTCCGATTTGGGAACATTATCTGGCTCCTTTTATCAATCAACCTGGATTGAAGGCATTAGAAATTGGCAGTTGGGAAGGACGATCGACGTGTTGGCTGCTGGATAATATTCTGACCCACGAATCCGCTACAATCACCTGCGTTGATACGTTTGAAGGCAGTATAGAGCATAATGATCTGCCTGATGATGTCGATCGCCACGCGATTGAAGCTAGATTCGATTTCAATATTGCCCAAACAAATGCATCTGAAAAAGTGATCAAACTGGTGGGTAAATCACGCGATATTCTTCGGTTCCTGACTACAAATTCTTATCATTTTGCTTATATTGATGGCTCTCACATTGCCAGTGATGTTCTAGAAGATACTTTGTTCACTTGGTCGCTGATCAAAGTGGGAGGTATTATCATTTTTGATGATTATGGATTTAACTTCTCTGCGGATATTCTAGAACTCCCTCCTCGTGTTGCGATCGACTCGTTTCTCACCGTGTTTGCTAAAAAAGTTAAACTCCTTCACCGAGGCTATCAAGTATTAGTAGAAAAGATCGCTGACTAATGCCTACCCAACTCTCGACCCCCAATCCTCACCCCCCAACGCCTGACTCCCAATCTCTTTTCCAGACTGCTATTCAGCAACATCAAGCAGGTCAGTTCCAGCAAGCTGAGACGTTATACCGTCAAGTGTTGCAAGAACAGCCTGATCAGGTTGAAGCCTTGCATCTGTTGGGTGTGTTATTGCATCAAACAGGGCAGCATCAAGCCGCCGTGGAACTGATCTCAACGGCGATCGCGCTTAAACCCGATTATCCAGAAGCCATGTATAACTTGGGATTGGCGTTGCAGGAGCAGGGGCAGTTAGAGGAAGCGATCGCCTACTACGAAAAAGCCTTAAACCTGAAGCCCGATTATCTAGATGCTCATAATAATGTGGGCAATATTCTCAAAGTACAAGGAAAATTCGCGGAGGCGATCGCCAGTTACCAGAAGGTAATCGACCTGAAAGCGGATTATCCCAAGGTCTACTTTAACCTGGGTACAGTGTTTCAGCAACAAAATAGAGTGGCAGAATCGGCGGCTTGTTATCATCGTGCCATCCAAATTCAGCCTGATTACCCAGAAGCGCGTCGTCACTTGAACACATTGGTGCAACGGTGCAAATCGGCGGATCTGTTGATCGCTCAGACGGCAGAAGCACACTATGCTCTGGGAATTCTGCTGCATGGTCAAAATCAGATTCAAGAGGCGACTGCCTACCTCCGACAAGCGATTCACCTCAAACCCGATTATCCAGCCGCTTACAAAGCATTGGCAGTGACGCTGGTGGATCAGCAGAATTTGGCAGAGGCGATCGCCTGCTATCAACGAGCGATTCACCTCCAGCCGGATTACGTTATGGCGCACACTAATCTGGGATGGGTGCTGTTGTTGGCAGGACGGTATGAGGAAGGGTGGGTGGAGTATGAGTGGCGTTTACGACTCGAACGCTATAATTCAAACTTGACTGACGCGCCGCAGTGGGATGGTTCGCCCTTGAAAGGGAAAACCATTTTGCTACATACAGAGCAAGGACTGGGCGATACCATTCAGTTTATTCGCTATGCGCCCCGGATTGCAGCGTTGGGAGGGCGAGTGATTGTTAGATGTCAGCCTGCGCTCGTTTCGCTGTTGCGATCGGCTCCAGGCATCGATCAGGTGTTTGGACGAACCCAAGACGTTCCTGCCTTCAATGTGCATTGCCCGTTGCTCAGTGTCCCTAAAACCCTGAGGACGACGCTACACACGATTCCGGCACAAGTTCCATATCTATTTCCTTCCAAGTCTGGCGTGAAAATTAGCACACTTCCAGGCACTCGCTTAACGGTGGGAATTGCCTGGGCAAGCGGCTATTTCGCTCAGCCTGGAGCGTATGAAACCTATTTGCAAAAGTCATGTTCGCTGGCTCTCTTTTTGCGATTGCTAGACATTCCGGGCGTCACTCTGTACAGCCTTCAGATTGGTCGAGATGCAGCCGCGATCGACGCCCACAAGCAGGAACGATTGCAGGATCTCAGTCCTCAATTAAAGGATTTTGCCGCTACAGCTTCCGCGATCGCCCAACTCGATTTGATCATCAGCGTCGATACAGCCGTTGTGCATTTGGCAGGTGCATTGGCAAAACCAGTGTGGGTCTTGCTGCCGTTTGCTCCAGATTGGCGATGGATGATCGATCGAGACGACAGCCCGTGGTATCCCACTATGCGGTTATTTCGACAGCAGCGATTGGGGGATTGGGAGGAAGTGATCGATCGGATAGTTGAGGCAATTCAATCACTAGAAGGTTAGAAGGATGGGCAACACTATATTACCCATCCTGTTGAGTGAAGAATTGTTTGAAATCCTAGTGCCAGACAAACACTTTCGCTTCGTATTCCGGCAGATCGATCAGGATATTGTCATCGCCTGATTCAATATCGTAATCACCTGTCCATTCATGCCATGTTCCGTTTTCAGGAAAATTTGGTACTGTGTAGCCTGCTAAATAATTGTCAGAAAAATTAACAACAATGACTACGCGAGAGCCTTCGTCATTCCAACGGCAATAGGCTAACACCTGACTTTCAGCATCTTCATGGAAGAAATCGATGTTCTCAGTATAAAGCGCATGATTAGCTTTCCGCAGATTGATCAAGCCTTTATAGTATTCAAACAAGCCGCGATTTGAATCATTGCCCAATAAGTTCCAGTCGATCTTAGACGGTTCGATCGTCTTAGATTTGTATTCACCAAACTCTTCACCCATCCAGATCATCGGGATTCCTACAGCCGTCATCATTAAAGCTGCACCCAGTTTCGCCCGTTTGAAAGCAGCATCATCAAAGATTTCGCAACTTGCAAATTCTGCCATCAAATGATTGTGATCATGATTGGTCAGATAGTTCACTACATTGGTAGCGCCCATGAATCCCTGACGCTTGCAATCTAATACATTCTTGAGTTCTTCTAGGTCAAAGCGATCGCCGCACAGATGGGGAACGACAGAGTGATAGAAACTGTCATGCCAGCAGCCATCCATCGGACCTTCTAACCCCGTGACGCTAGGGTCTTCAGGAATGTATTCAGCAACGTTATAGAACGGTTTAGCTCCAGCGATCTTCTTCGTTTCTTCAACAATCCAGCGCATGAAATCGTAGTTACCAATTTGCCGAGATGCATCGTAACGAATGCCGTCAATATGGTACTCCTGAATCCAAAATCGCACCGTATCGCCGATAAATTGCCAAGCGGGTTTAACCTCTAAGTTTTCATCATAGTGTTCGTAGTTAAACTCTGGTCCCCAGTTAAACTCTGCATCTTTAGGATCGTGATGATACCAGTAGTCGTGATCAATTTGAGTGAGCGGACATTCGGCTTCAGAGTGATTATAAATCCCGTCCATGAAAACGCGAATTCCTCTGGCGTGGCATTCATCAATCAAACGTTTTAAATCCTCTGTTGAGCCGTAGCTAGATTCAGTCGCGAAGAAATAGCGAGGATTATAGCCCCAACCGTAATCACCAGGATACTCTTTTATGGGCATGAGTTCGATCGCATTCACACCCAACTCGCAAAGGTAATCAAGCTTTTCGATCGCATGTTTATATTTTCCTCGCGGATTTGGATCAGCCTCACCTCCAGAGAAATCAGCAATATGCATTTCATAGATGACTAAAGCGTGATCGGGCGGTAATGGTTTATCATCATGCTGCCAAACATAGGTGTCAACAATCTTTTCGCCACCCTTGATCCGAACTACGCCATTCTGCGTTGGATTGTCAATATCTGTAGCGTAGGGATCAACAACATCAACCCACTGATCTGGCTCAAAAAACCAACTCTTTGACTGGATGCGAAACTTGTATTGGTAAACACCATCTTCTAACTCAACGTGAGTTCTAAAGTAGCCTTTATCGTCTTTTTCCATTGGGATTTCTTCCCAATTTGAGAACGAGCTAACTAGAGAAGCCGCTTTGTTGTGCGGAGCGAATAATGCGAATTCAATGAGATGTGCCATACTGTATTCTTCTTGACTTCATCCTTAAGTTGTATAAATAACAAAACAGTCTAATCTTCTGACAGTATTCTGGGTTGCACATCACTCCAAGGGAATAGGTTCTAATTTCTGCTGATCTCTGTCTTAGGGTAGTCAGCATTTTAGGAATGCAAAATGTACGATCGCATACATTCCAACACTACAAAAAGGAGGTTTCAATGGCAAAGAGCAGTCAGACTCCCCAAAACAATGAGGAGGTTAGACAGGAGCCTTATGATACTGAAGATACAGAAAAGACCTTCGATGCCAAGGTGATGATCGAAGAGATTAAAGATGGCGAAATTGAAGCTCCTGAAGTGAGTGTTGAGAGCGATTATGAAGCTTCAAAACAGTTTAGTCAAGGTAAGAATAGCGACGTAACCGAGAACTCTCCGCAGGCTAAAGCGCCTTTTAAAACGTCTCAATTGAATGAGAATCATGAGGCTGAATCTACGGGTGATCCCAATGCATTCCGAAAAATGGCAAAGGAAGTAAATCCTCAAAATAGATAAATCTTTGAAATCCTCTCTGACTAGATCTCCTAATACTAAGACCTTGAATGGGTGAGAGTTATTCTCACCCTTTTTTGTGAGATACGAGCGGATTTTGTGGCTACTTAGAGCCTATCTGAAACCCATTTTGGAGTGGGCAATGTCCACCGTACCTGTGATACATCAGAAGGGCGAAGATGACGAACGAATAACGTGGTGCGATGTGCAACTTTGCTGCCACAAGCTTTGATTTCTTGTAACGTATCAACCTCATACCACAAGACGTTTGGCTTAGTAAAGTTAAATAGCCTAGTTAGTCAACTGGCTCTGAACGAGTGCTGAGTCGATCGCTTCCTGCTTTGTGAAGCCTTAATGAGAGGGGAAGTAAAAGCAAGATTTAATTCATTCTTTCTGAGAAATCTAGACAGTTTTAATTGCTTAACCAATCGTATAAGGAAAATTTTGATTTTTCCTCTATTATTGCTGTAAGGGCGCATCTGGAAGCCGATGTTCAGTCTTGTCTACTACAAAAAAATGGTTAGGCGAGTATTGGAACAGGTCTTGGCTGAAAGCGTCAATACTGTCAGATTTCACTGGATGATCTGCTTGTGAAAGCATGAAGGCTGTAATAAAACCCAGCAGTCTCCTGCTGGGTGAACAAACTGCTTAGGTATATCAGATAGTTCCTACAATATCGATCATGGCTAATTAGTTTCATCCTCCTAAAGGGTGATTGAATCAGGTCACATCGTACCACCAACTGGGTGATTGGATCAGGTCGCGTCAGCAGTAGGGGCGTTACATGCAACGCCTCTGCTCGTTTGAAGGGTTTAATCACAAAAGAAATTGTGCAAGATGAAAGGCGAATGAGAACTGAACTCTGCTTTAATAATGTGTTCGGCGATCAATTCTAGATGGTGTTGTGGAAGAGGTTTAATCGCTCCTGAATACGATTGTAGATAGTGCGGAATGCCTGCTTTTTGCTCTGCAAGTAGTTGATGATCTTGATTAAATACGCTCAGCTTTACCTCGTGTGCCGCAGTAATAACTGCACCAGCTATTTGTTTGGAATGATGAAAGTGAACAGAGATGACAGGCTGATGGCTAGTAGGTAAGACAATCAACGTATTAGGAGAAGTTATAAAGGCTGGATTTGTTGGATATAGGGCGATCGCTCCTTCAAACTGAATTCCCCATTGTTGATACTGATCTCGAATGATTTCATAGGGCGTTAAATCGGAAAAATCAAGGGAGATACGATCGGAACGTAGGGTCTGAGAAAAGAGTCGATAAGTCGATTCGTTCAGAAATTTTTTAAGACGCAGCATGTGGGGCAACCTGATCAGCTTCTCAACGCACTAATAGGCGATACAGGCAGTTGAAATCAGTTTCCGTACAAAGTATCGATCGGGTGTGACACTGGTTAGATTGGCGGTAAGTTACAGAACTCCATTTTGAGAACGAAGTGCCATACTCATCGGTTGGTCGAATATCCAACTGGCTAGTTATCACATTATTCTCCTCTAGTTAGTTAACTCAATAGGGTGAAGCAAATCACAATAATTTTCCGTAGGCTAATGAAGTCCTCTACGTTCGATCGCCCATGTCTCCTCAATTTGAATATCGATCGCTTTCCGGTTTTGAGGAAGTTCAGCAGCTTCAAAGAATTAGCGCCCAGTGCTTTATTGTTTCACCCAGCGACAACGAAGAAACATATTTCAACCGGATTGGCACAGACAACTTTCGCGTTGTGCAGCAGGCAAATCGAATTGCTGGAGGACTTGCCTTGATTCCGATGGGACAATGGTGGGGAGGTCAGCGTGTCTTGATGACTGGGATTGCTTCAGTCAGTGTTGCACCAGAGTTTCGCGGAGCCGGAGCCGCCATTACCCTGATGCAAAAGATGCTCAAAGAACTTCAGTCTCAGCAAGTGCCGATTTCCGTGCTTTATCCAGCCACGCAACGGCTCTATCGGAAAGCCGGATATGAGCAGGGTGGTCTATATTGCCGATGGGAAATTCTGACAGAAACCATTCGGATGAAGGAGCAACCGCTTCCTATTTGCCCGGTGACTCCCGTTGAATCAGCAGACTTCCAGGAGATGTATCTGCAAAAAGCAAAGCAGAACAACGGACATCTTGATCGCCATTCTTTCATTTGGCAGGAACTATTTGATGCCAAAGGCAAAGAGCCAATTTACAGCTATGTCATCGGTTCGACCGATCGCCCCGAAGGATATGTGATCATGAGTCAGCATCGCACTCATGAAGGGTCTATTTTGCGAATCCGAGATTGGGCAATTCTTTCGCCTACTGCTGGACGAAGCTTCTGGACATTCATCGCAGGGCATCGATCGCAGCTTGACAAAGTACGTTGGCAGAGTGCGGGAATCGATTTATTATCATTCCTGCTTCCCGAACAAACCGCCAAAGTGATCAAAACCGATCGATGGATGTTGCGAATCGTTGATGTTGGCTTAGCACTGGAGAAACGCGGTTATCCAACTCATATCGAAACCGAATTGCATTTAGAAATCGAAGATGATTTGCTACCAGAAAACAGCGGCAAATTTGTTTTGTCTGTTGCAAATGGACAGGGAAACGTTGCTCAAGGCGGCAAAGGCGACTTAAAACTCGATATCCGAGGGCTAGTCCCTCTTTACACAGGCTTATTTACGCCTCAGCAGTTGCAATTGATGGGAAGTTTGGAAGCAACGGAGACGGGATTGGCGATCGCCAATCAACTGTTCGCAGGCTCCTCTCCCTGGCTCCCCGACTTTTTCTAAATTGTTCTAAAGGAGTTGAGGGCAAGAAATTAGGCGATCTATCCATTCAATACTCTTTCTGATTCATTTTTAAAAATCGACGCCACGTTTGAGATCGATGCCTTTCTCAGCGTAATGTTTATGACAGTAGACCTCGGAGTGAATGCTGGCAAGGTCGAAGTAGTCGGGGGGATTTTTGCAGCGTCCGGTGATGATGATTTCGGTGTCGCGGGGCTTGCGCAGAAGGGCATGGACGATCGGCTCTTGGGGCAGCAACTCTAAGTCAACCGTAGGATTGAGTTCATCGAGGATGATGGTTTTGTAGAGTCCGGAGGCGATCGCGGCGCGTGCAATCTCCCAGCCTCGTTCCGCTTCCACATAATCTAACTCTTGCTGCTGCCCTCGCCAGACGATCGCATCTCGTCCACAACGCTGATGATCAACGAGATCGGGGTAGCTTTGGCGCAGCGCAGCGATCGCGGCATCTTCTGTGTACCCTGACCCGCCTTTGAGCCATTGCAGAATTAGCACTCGATGGGATTTGTCTTGACTGATGCCTTTGCCGATCGCCTGAAGAGCTTTCCCCAGGGCACTTGTTGATTTTCCTTTGCCTGCCCCCGTATAGATTTCGATGCCGTCAATCCCGTGAGCAAGCGCATTGGCATGATGATGCGATTTCATCTCTGAGTGCAAATCAGCAATATCCAGTAAGGCTTGAGGGGCACTGCGTCCTGTAGCAATAATTTCTAACTCTTCTGGCTTGCGTTTCAGCGTTTGCACCACCTCATCGACAGGCAGAAGTCCCAGATCCAACACCGGATTCAGTTCGTCTAAAACTACCACTGAATAAAGCCCAGAAGCGATCGCTCCTTTCGCTACATCCCACCCACGCTGAGCTTCCAGCCGATCGAAGCGCGTAATTTCATCGGCTCCAAAGAATTCGGCTCTGCCCGTGCGAACTTGGTCAATTAGATGCGGAAAGCCGCGTCTGAGAGCTTCGATCGCCGCATCTTCGTCATAGGTGCGTCCAGGCCCCTTGAGAAAGCGCAGTAGCAAGACTCGCGTTTGACAACCTGTATGAATGCCAAGCCCGATCGATCGCAACACCACCCCTAGTGCCGCCTGGGATTTTCCCTTGCCCACCCCATCATAGACATGAATTTGACCAATCAATCGCTCAGCGCGAGCTTGAGCCGTTCGGATACCAACACCAGTTCTTGCCATGACTCTACTAGGTTGCTTTATAGAAACTATTTTATAAAGGATGAAGGATAAGGAGAATGGAATGGGGGATGGGAAATGGGAGAATTAAAGGATAACGGGTTGTTTGAAAGACTACACTGGTAGCCAATCTCGCGATCGATCTCTCATCCTTCATTCTGCATCCTTTCCAATCTGTGTTACTACTACATATGGAGAATTTAGCCAAATTGATAGATTTATTTATCTATTGATAGCGTTTATTCCCCGCATTTTGATTTCATTGTCTGGTGAAACTCTTCATTGAGCAACGATTGATCGTCTCATGTCACTAACTTTTCACGTCTCTACCAGGAGCCAGCTCCATGTTTCCGAGTGTTTTGCCCCTTCGAGCGATCGCCTTTCAGATTTTGTTTTTGTTGGTGCGATCGCGGTTGAAGCGTCTGTCTTTCATCGGCTACTGAAAACTGACCCAAAGCAAAGTATTCTGTATGCCTCCTCTATTAATTTGTTTTGTACGGTACTAGGCTGGATTGTGTTTTTTCTGATTTTCAATGCTGAAGAGGTTTCTTCAGGTTCGACTAGTCAGTTTGAAATTGATATGATGAACTTTATTTTTTTCGATCGCTGGTCTCGTCAGACGGCGACATCGCTAATTTTGATATGTTTTGTTACATTTTTCGCCAGCTTTGGTGCGAAGGAATTGGGGCTAATTTCACTACAATGGCTGCTGAAGGCGGGCATTAAGCAAGAGGAGAAGAAGGAAGAAAAGAAGGAAAAAAAGAAGGAAACGGAAGAAGAATCAACCGAAGACCTAACCGAGCAAAAGCCTTCTCTTCGCACTCCAGTCATTCGAGTTCTCAGACGATCGTCGCGTCTAGGACAACCTCAAGTTGGGGAAAAAACCCCCTCTCAACTGAGGGCAGTTCTATTTGCAAATGCCTGGAGTTATAGTGCTATTCTGGCAATCCTGTTGCTTCGTTTCGCCGTCCAAGCCAGCTATTCTTCTATAGAACCGTGAGAAAATACTTCGATCATATTAAGGGGCAGATGGAAGGGATCAAACCCTTCTCATGGCAAACATCCCTGCTGACAAGCCTCTTCTGCTGGTTTATTTACTTACTCCTTGACGACCTTGATGCTAAACGATTTGTATCGGTTTTTGGCTGGTTTTTTCTGATTGTTGGCGTAGATTGGGTGCTGCTGCTACAGGAGAGAGCCACTGCAAAGACAGACAAGGAATTTAATATTCCGATCTTCGATCTGAAGTTTCGGCTCAGTCCTTGGATCTCAGGTGCTTTAACCTGCCTTGCGTTCTATTCACTCGACTTTCTCATCTATACCTTCCGAGATACCCTTGTCGCGTGGCCCCTGTTTTCAGCCGCCATCGGAGCGTTCCCCAAGTTTCTCAAGCCAGGACCCACTCTCAAAGTTCCAGATGATGTAGGCGTTCGGCAAGATCTTGTAACGCTGGTACTCCTGGCAATTCTCTATAGCTGCTGGTTTCAGTTCACGTTTTTTGTCCAAGATTTGCTCCAACAGTATCCGAGCCTTTTAGCGGATGACTTCGATCGCAGTCAGTTTGTAGTCCGTACCAATCGTCAAACCATCCCCACTACTAATGGAGTTGTGATCCTCGATAATGCTGAGGCAGCCATCCGATCGAAGTTGAATGGGCGATCGTGGGTAAATGTCCAGCGATGGCTACGAAACATCGATGAGCAGGTTCCTAGTCTCAATCAACAGATAAAAGCAGACACTTTTGGGAATCCTCCTAGAGTAGGGGAAGCGGGGCTATGGCAATTTGATGCAAACTACACGGATGTCTCTCCTGAAGATGTTTTGAATTTACAGGCAATTTGGAGTGGTCCCAGTTCTAAAGCAAATGGGTACATTTTAGAAAAAACCTGTTTTATCAGTCAGGCTCCTGTCCAGATAACCCCTGCTCCTGCTAGTTCGGGTCAATCCTACCAGATGACTTGTCAGTCTGTTACGTCTATCAGTGAGGCGGTGAATTTTGGAAGGGATGAAAGATGGGATGAAGGGTGAAGGATGAAGGATGAAGGATGAAGAGGGGGAAGGCGGGTTATGAATTTGGGACGGACATTGGTGATTGCGGCGAACGTGTTTCGGGAGGTGATTCGCGATCGGGTTCTCTACATGATTGCTTTTTTTGCGGCGGTGATGGTGGCAGCGGCGGTGCTAATTCCAGAGGTGGCAGCGAGTGCGGAGAGCCAAATCATCTTGGATGTAGGATTAGCGGCGATCGGGCTTTTAGGATTGGCGATCACCGTCTTTGTGGGCACGGGATTGGTTAACAAAGAGATTGAGAAACGCACCGTCTATGTTATGGTGGCAAAACCAATCAGCCGTACTGAGTTTATTGTTGGCAAACACTGGGGGCTGTCAGCCGTCTTGCTGGTCTTGGTGTCGTCGATGACAGCAATTTACCTGGGAGTTCTCACAGCGCGGCAAATTCCCTATCCAAATAGTATTCTGTTGGCTAGCGGTTTTCAATTCATAGAGTTGTCGCTGATTGCAGCCGTTGCCATTCTGTTTGGTGTGTTCACGAATTCGCTGTTAGCGACTATGCTCACGTTTGCAATCTATCTCGTTGGACATTTCAGCCGCGATTTGCTTACGTTTGGCGTATTAGCTCAAAATCTTAGATTGCAACGCATCACTGAAGGAATTTACTTGATCTTGCCTGACCTGGAACGGTTGAATCTAAAAAATCAAGCCGTTTATGGACTTGATCTCCTACCAACCCCATTGGAACTCATAGGCGATGCTGCGTATGGGATAGTGTATACAGTGGTGCTGTTAGCGATCGCGATTCTCATTTTTTCGCGTCGAGAATTCTAATAACCCGATCGCTCTATCGCAGCACTACAGTTCCCACCACAATTTTGGGAGAGTCAACACTCTCTCAATGTGTTTGCCAAACATTGATTGTAGAATCTGCACTGCTGCTTACAAGGAACTGTCCATCTGGGCTGAAGGCAAGAGAGCTAATTGTTTTTGAATGCGCCCCAGAAAGAGTTCGCAATCGTTGAGCCGTTTTTAGATTCCAAATTCTAATTTCTCCGTCCGCGCCGCCACTCACAAGAAGTTCACCATTTGGACTAATCGCGATCGATGAAACTGAATATGAATGTGCCCTTAAAGTGCGCTGCTGTTCGCCAGTTTTCAAATTCCACAAACGAATTGTAGTATCAATGCTGCCACTCACTAAAGATTGCCCATCAGGACTGATGGCTAGAGCCGTAATCCAACCTTGATGACCTTTAAGCGAATTGAACAATTCACCTGTTTCTAGATACCACAATCTAATTGTGTTATCTGAACCGCCACTAGCAAGAATTTGGCTATTAGGATTGATAGCAACAGATGTCACTGGTAGTGAAATTTCTTTTTTCAAAGTATGATTGAGGCTATTAGTTTTCATATTCCATAGATTGATCAAGTTACCAGTGCGACTACTAGCAAGAGTTTGTCCATCAGGGCTAATGGCTAGAGACGTTACCCAACCACCTTCGGCTGAAAAAGTATTTAGTGGTTGACCTGTTTTTAGGCTCCAAAGGTTAATTGTGTTATCAACCCCTCCACTAGCAAGAACTTCTCCATTCGGACTAATAGCAAGCGACAAGACAGGCTCTTGATGCTTCTCAAGTGTGCGAAGAAGTTTGCCGGTTTTCAAGTCCCACAACTTCACGGTTTTATCATGACTACCACTGACAAGAGTTTCACTATCAGCACTGATAGCAATAGATGAAATAGCATCTGAGTGTCCAGTGAGAGTTTGGACTAAGGAAATTTTTTGTGAGATTTCTTCAGGTGAGAGATCACCAACTTGAGCAGATTGATTATTAAATTTCCCTAATACCCAAACAATTAAGATCAGAGCCAGTGCAGCGAGTACAAGAGATATAAAACGCTTAAGAACTGCTTTTGCCATTGGTACTAACTATCCTTGAGAAGAAGTCATGAATTAACTGAAATGACATTAAGAAGATAAAAGCAAACAATCCAGAGGCGACAGACAGCAAGAGTATTTGTGGCAGGCTTTGTACAAAGTTGAATGCCTTAAGAAGTTGAGGAAGTAAACAAAATGTTGCTCCTACAGAAGTTACCGCGATCGCAAAAAAGCGAATTCTTTCTGAAAACGATTGGTGTTTAGCTAAAATTCCGAAAATAACTCCTGCTACAATAAGTATCCATAAACCAGAAGCTAGAAGTGTTCCTAAGAAACTAACAAGAGTAGCAGCTACCAACCAACTACCAGAACCAAAGAATACGGCTTGACGCAAAGGTTTTAGTAAAAATTGTTCTATTTCTAGGTCTTCTGTTTCGGGTTTTAGGCTAGCAATTCTTTCGGGTTCAGGATTAACGGCAGGTGCAATGATGTCTAGCCTAGCGGATATGCGAGGGGTTATTTTGTCATGCTTCACCTCGCTTTTATTCTGCCCAGACTGCTGGGCTGTCAAGATGAGTTGAGAGGCTATTTCCTCTAGCGTTACTTCACGATGACTCTTTGCTATTCCGTTTAAATTATCTTTAGGTGACTCAGGAATTCTTTGTGATAGCCGTGCTATTTCTTTCGAGGGTAATTGTTCTTTTTTAGGCTCAGATTCATAACCAGATTCATAACCAGATTCATAACCAGGTTCATCAGGCGTTAAAATCTCTTGGGAGAGGGTTGTAATCACTTCAGAAGCCATTTGAAAACGATGACTAGGAAGAGGCTGAAGCATTTTATCTAGAATATATTCAAGTCGATCGCTCACCTCCTGGGCATAAGGCTTCCAGTTCCAGCAGTTGTTGTGTAGATCAAACAGAGTTGAAAGTTCTTGATTGGTCAAGCAATAGAGGATTGTGACAGCAAATGCATACAAATCGGATGATGGATATAGCTGCTGGTTTTTCTGTTGTTCTGGTGGAGCAAATAATGGTTCAGGCAGGTCAATTGAAGAGGGTTTTGAAATTCCTGCTGTTACTTGTTTAATTGCACCAAACTCAGTGAGATAAAGGTGCCCTTCACGATCGCGTATGATATTTTCAGGCTGGATATTTCTATGAATTACTCCATCCTCATGCTCATGAATAGATTTCAAGACAGGTAGAAGTTGACGCATGATTTCTATTACTTCTGTCTCAGAAAAACGCCCCTTCTGCTTCAACTCCTGAGCTAAGGTTTGACCATCAATATACTCTTGTATAAAGTAGAAAAACTCTTCTGTCTGGTTAGATAGTCGATGTCCATTGAAAGCAAGAACTGTTAGATCAAAACAAGCCAACAGAGAAGGAATTTGGCGGTGTTTAGCTCCTAATGTCTCTAGTATTCTTACCTCTTGCTCAAACTGCTCTTTTACATGTTCAAGCTGTTGAGGCGTGAGGCTATTTTTGGGCTGTAACTGTTTAACAACATACTGCCGTTTTGTTGCAGAATGAAGATCTTTAGCCAGGAATGTTATCCCTATCGATCCTTCTAATTGCTCTATCGGTAAATAGTGACCGCCTAATATTAAAGGCATTGCACAAGTCTTGCAAAACTGCGGCGAAATTGTTTCCAGGCTTGTGTAGCTTAGAGAGGGAAAAATGTTCCGAGGTGACGGACAATTCGGACGAGTACAGTAGATGGGGTACATTATTTTGGTTATTTTGGCTAGTTGTTAGCGACACAGGTTTTAGAAATCTTTAAAAAACCTGAGCAATGGAACGCACAAGCTTCCAAAGCTATAATTTATAACCAAATTTTCTCCAGGAATCCGGATAAAAGAAACATTATCTACCGTCTTTTCAAAAATTTTGACTTTTTATGAGGTTATGAGGGCAAAGATCCACCATCTGCGCTCATGACAAGGCTATGCGGCTTAGTGTTGGGTTTCTACAGCCGTTAATTTGAAGAAATGTCCGATTAAATAAAGCGATCCACACAGCACGATCGTTGAGTTTCTCTCGTTTTCTCGAACAGATGCCTCCAATCCTGCCATGACATCATCATAGACATTGCATTCCTTCAACCCCGGACAGACCGTTGTTGCAAGCGTCACCAGTGGCTCTAGATCTGCCGACAAATGATCAGGTACTGGAACGAGATACAAACTGTCTCCCGAACGCAACAATGCTTTGAATATATCTTCGTGATCTTTCGTCTTCAGCATCCCTATTACCCAGCGAACCGGATGCGACACCCGATCGCTATGATCCACATAATGCCGTAACATTTCTACTCCTGCTGGATTATGTGCCCCATCAATCAGGAGGAGCCGATCGCGCCAATTCAACCACTGCAACCGACCCTGCCACTGCGTTTTGCCATCCCCTGAATAATGTGTTTTTCAGTAATCGCCCATCCTTGTTGTTGCAACAATTGAAGAGCCGCGATCGCCAGAGCCGAATTGATCAATTGGTGAATACCCGGCAGAGGAAGGGGATATTGGATGGGGGGGTGAGGAGGGGAGGAGGGGAGGGGAGGAGGAGAGGGGATGAAGAGGGGAGGGAACAAATCAGACTCATCTGCTTTACTCGTGACATGCGTTACGTCAGTCGTTGTCACCTCTGCCCATCCATATCCCAAGTCACGAGCCGACTGCACCCAAATGACAGGACAGTGCATCTCGCTTAGACGTTGCTGGAGAACCATTGTCGCTTCAGGCGGTTGTGGAGCGATCACAGCCGGACAGTTAGGTTTGAGAATTCCTGCTTTTTCACGAGTGATGTCAGCCAGAGTCGGCCCCAATTTTTGCCAATGTTCACGGCTGAGAGAAGTGATAATGCTGACAAGAGGACGATCGCATACATTCGTAGCATCCAATCTACCCCCTAGCCCTACTTCAACCACAGCCATATCCACTTGCTGTTGAGCAAAATATAGCCACGCAGCAGCCGTGATGACCTCAAACTGAGTCGGAGAAGGGCGATCGGGACGAATCGCAGCCAAAACCTGTTGCAGCAGTTGATAGAGTTCTGCAGGTGAAATCTTCTGCTGATTCAAGCAAATCCGTTCGCACCAACTGACCAAATGAGGAGAAGTGTAGCGTCCAATGCGGTAGCCCGCTTCTGCAAGAACCGAAGATAAACAGGCACAGACAGAACCTTTACCATTACTTCCGGCAACATGAATGATGGAAACCTGCTGCTGAGGATTGCCCAAATCAGCTAACAGCCGTTGAATTCGCTCTAATCCGAGTTCTACACCGAAATGAGTAAATCGATCGAGGAGGGTATCAACTGCCGCGAGTGCATCCTGAGATTCAGTATCAATATCGCTCATCTATGTCAATGTTCAAATTCTTCGATCGCCTCAGCATCTTATCAATTTTAGATTTCAGAGTTTGGATTTTAGATCAAAGAAATTTCTTCATCCTTCATCCTTCCCCTTTTTGCCGCAACCCAAAACTATATCGAGTCGATCGAATGTGCGTCACGTAATGAAATGGGCGTTCTTGAGATCCCAAAAATCCGGGCGCTTTCATGAAAATAACGGTACCGGGAGTCGTATCAATCTGGATGGGATCTGTCCCATTGCGATCGCGACACAAACAAAATTCTGCGTGCCCACTAATGTTAAAAATACAAACGAGATTGATTGCTCTCAAACTATCTCGATGCGGGGTGATGCCCAATTGACCGAGTTCGTAGCGTTGCAACACCCTTGAATTAAACTGCAACGGTATGCTGAACGGATAATCCGCTAGCTCTGCCAACGATGCATCCATTAGTGCTTGAAATGCACTCGCTAAACGAGCGTGTAATGCTGTATCTGGAAATGTTTCAAACGAACTGTATTCAGTCCTAACAATTCGATCGCTCTCTCCCACCACTTTAATCTCTGGAGCGTAACTAAACCGTTCAGCTTCTCGTTGCAATTTGAATCTCATGCCTTCTTGCAATAACGGTACAGATATTGCACCGATCGTTGCAAGCTCATGAACAACCTGATGAATTGTGAAATGGGTTAGATCAAAGAACGTTGTTCTCTCCTAACTATTTATTGTTGCGAGATGATCTAATTATAAAGGTTTGCCTCCGTCACCACAATGAGCAATGTTTCGCCCTTCGTATTGACAGTAGAGTCGATCGCCCGGATACAGTTTTGATAACTGTTTCACAATACCCTGCGCTTCGCGATGAGTTACCGCTTCTGCACAAAGTTTCCCAGCCCGATAAATCTTCCAAGGTGCTTTGATCGAGTCCATGTAGCTCATAATTTCGATGAGTTGATTGAGGGATTTAGAACTTAAGTACGGGCAAATATCCCCTCCATCAGGATTTTGATCGGAGGGAGATTGTTTAGCCACGGGAAGAAGGCGATCGGCTCAGGAATTTGAATTACATAACCTACACAATTCTGGTTCTCTGTACAGGCACGGCATGCCGTGCCCCTTCGCCTATCGCATTCAACTGAAAACTACCGTCATTCTTGGTTAGGTTGAACTCCATCGTCTGGGAAGATCCACTTGGGAGGAGCCGTCATCCTCTTGCGTAAGGCTTCTTCAGCGATCGTCAACATTTGATCCAAAGAAGTCTCCTGGATAAATTTAGAGGCTTGCTCTCGATACTCCAGGTTAGGGCACTGATCGCCCAGTATACAGCCATTCACACAGGCAGTCTTACAATCAATTTCTACGGGATTCATGCGCTCTCCTCCCTGAATTCTTTAAAAATTATCCCTCAATAGACTTATGCTGTTAGCCAGAAATTAATTTTTGGGTAGGTGAGCAACGAAGCAATGAGACTTATGAGACTTAATGAGACTTATGAGACTTTTGTCAGTCAACCAGCTTCGTGCCTTTGTGGCTAAGAGTGAAACACCTGCCTGGATTTATCGATATATTCAGACATTGCAATGGAAAACAAACCTCCCTTACCCCCCTTTACCCTTGAAACGGCAAAAGCCAAAGTTCAAGCAGCTGAAGATGCCTGGAACACTCGTAACCCCGAAAAAGTCGCTTTGGCATACACGGGAGACTCTGTTTGGAGAAATCGGGCAGAGTTTTTCACGGGACGCGAAAAGATCCGGGAATTCCTGGAGCGCAAGTGGAACAAAGAGTTAGATTATCGACTGAAGAAGGAACTGTGGAGTTTTACAGATAATCGAATTTCGGTGAAATTTGAATATGAATGGCATGATGATTCGGGGCAATGGTATCGTGCCTACGGTAACGAGCAATGGGAATTTGCGGACAATGGGTTGATGAGGCGACGGGAAGCCAGCATTAACGATCTTCCCATTCAGGAAGCCGATCGCAAGTTTCGCTGGGAGCGGCAAGGCTAAGTTGTCGGGATAGGGGATAAAACCCATTAGTCAATGTGCTGCCTGAAGCGATTTGGTTGTTACACCTCAACAGGAGATTTATTCGCAGGTACACTGTAATTTCCACTGGTATCAACATCAACCTGCACCAGGGAACCTTCGCCTGTAATCAGCCGTGCGCCTCGATTACGGGTGAAGTAGTTCCAGCCCCACTGCAACAGCACAATCAGTTTATTGTCGAATTCGATCAGGTAGTAGATGTGGGCAAAGATCCAGATGAACCAGGCTAGCGCACCGGAGAGTTTCCAGCGTCCGATATTGGCGACGGCTTGATTCTGCCCGATCACCGCTAAGTTGCCTGAATCGCTGTAATAGAAGGAAGCGATCGGTTGACCGTTAAGCCGTTCTTGGACGAGTTTGGCAACATATTGTCCTTGTTGGATGGCAACGGGAGCGATCCCAGGCAGAGGCTTGTCGCCTTGGTGGGTGTAAAGGGCTAAGTCGCCAATCACGAAAATATCAGAATGATTGGGAATGCTGAGATCGGGGTTAACCGTCACCCGCCCCACCCGATCGAGTGTGGCTCCTGCTCGTTGCTCCAAGACTTTTCCCATCGCCGATGCCTTTACCCCTGCCGCCCAGAGGATCGTTCGAGCGAAAATTTGTTCGATCGCATCTCCCTGTTTAGCGGTGACGATGTTATTTTCGATGTTTGTCACCAGCGTCTTTGTGCGGGTCGTCACCCCTAATTTGCTTAAAGATTCAGCCGCTTTAGCCGATAGCTCTGGGGGATAAGGCGGCAAAATTCGATCCAGGCCTTCCAAAAGCAGGATTTTGGCTTCAGCCGTGTCAATGTTGCGGAAGTCTTGTTTGAGGGTTTTGAAGGCGAGTTCGGCGATCGCTCCTGCGAGTTCCACCCCAGTGGGTCCACCACCCACAATTACAAAAGTGAGCCACGCCTGACGTGCGACTGGATCGGGTTCTTTCTCAGCAGCTTCAAATGCCATGAAAATTCGGCGACGCATTTCCAGCG
The DNA here is from genome assembly GCA_012033255.1 of Cyanobacteria bacterium RU_5_0. Classification (GTDB taxonomy): domain Bacteria; phylum Cyanobacteriota; class Cyanobacteriia; order Elainellales; family Elainellaceae; genus JAAUSF01. The sequence goes on along the minus strand of JAAUSF010000006.1, from coordinate 40,315 downwards.
CATCTTCGACGGTTTTTAAACCAGGAGCGGTGGGCTTCCAGTGGTCGTTGCCGAAATAATGATGACTGACACCAGTGGCAACAATCAGTGTGTCGTAGGCTAATTCGCCGCCCCGTAACGTCAATTTTTTTTGTTCAGGGTCAACATCAACGACTTCATCCAGCCGCACTTGGGTATTTTTGTTTTGACTGAGAATGCCGCGTAGAGGGGAAGAAATATCGGCTGGCGAGAGAGTTCCGGTTGCCACTTGATAGAGCAAGGGCTGAAACAGGTGAAAATTGCGTTTATCAATTAATGTCACCTGAACAGGGGCACGTCCTAGCTCTTTGGCAGCATAAAGTCCACCAAAACCGCCACCGATAATCACCACTTGATGAGAAGACTGCGTTTCACCCGCCATTTCTAGCAACTCCCTACATTTAATCGATTGGGTTCCCTAAGAGAATGTTTGAAAAGTTTTTATGGCTACGCTTACAGGTTTTAGATCCCCCCAAATCCCGTTAAAAAGGGGACTTTGAGTGGTTTTGTTCCCCCTTTTGGAGGGAAGCTATGGGGGATTAAATACTTCTCAAAGCATCCTTGTAAGTGTGAACTGCTTCAAACTTTGCAATAAACTTCTTTACGTTCTGTTATAACTCGGACTTATAGGATACTGCGTAGTTATGGCTACGAGGCTTGAAAGTTTTATCTAAACTTTTGAATTGCTTCAACCAACCGATCGATCTCTGCTTCTAGCGTGAAATAGTGAATGCAAGCTCGAATACAGTCAGGATTGACGATCATGCGAAGCAGAAACCCTTGTCGCTCTAAGAATTCAACGAGTTGATCGTGATTGCCCTCAGCAAGCTGGAATGAGACGAGTCCGGTTTCAGGTAGGGCTGTCCGTAGACAGGTGAGATTAGGAAGGGCTGCAAGACGCTGCCAAAGATAGTGACTCAGTTCCAGGATGCGCTGATAGCGTTCGTTGGCTGTCCCCCATTGATGATGCGTGGCGATCGCTGCCCGTAACCCTCCGTATAGGGTGTAATCTGAGGTGCCAACTTCAAATCGTCGTCCATCAGGAAGATATCCGGTTGGGTAGCCGATCGCATTTTTAGTGATGCCGCGCCATCCGACATAAGTAGGACGGAGGCTTTCCAAGGCATCCGATCGCACGTATAGTCCGCCTACCCCTGCTGGACCGCACCACCATTTGTGTCCGGTGAAGGCATAAAAATCAACGCCCAATTCATCGAGCTTCAGGGGCAACAGTCCGACTGACTGCGCTGCGTCAACTAACACTCGGATTGGACGAGAGTAAGCCAGTTCATGACAGACTTGAGCAATCTCTGCTAAAGGTAAAAGCTGTCCTGTATTCCAGAGAATATGACTTAGTAACACGAGGCGAGTTGTCGGACGGAGATGCTGAGCAATGACCGCAGCCGGATCGCCTTGATTGAGGGTTGCCATCAATGGACAAATGCTAATTTCGATGCCAAACCGATGCTGAATTTCTAAGGCAATCGCGATCGCGCTATGGTGTTCACAATCTGACATCAGCAGATGATCCCCAGGTTGCCAATCCATTCCCCACAGCGCAATGTTGCACCCCGCAGAAACGCTTTCTGTCAATGTGATTGTGCTTTCGGAGACACTCAGTTCAGCGGCGATCGCTTCGCGCATTCGCTTTGTTTCTTGCGTAATCCAACGGTTCACCTCATTGGAAAAAGGACCCGATCGCTGAACATATTCATGGGCTTGATGAATCGCCGTAATCGCCCCTTGTGGCATGGTTCCCTGCCCCCCAAAATTGAAGTAAGCTTTATGGCTCAACGTTGGGAACTGTTGGCGATACTGTTCTAACTGCGTCAGGTTGAGGGATATTAAAGTCATGGCACCCACAAGTTCAATTGTCATGATCATTGTGTCAGGATTTTGTCAGCATAGAAGTTCTAGAGTCAGCCGTCAAAAGTGAGAAAATCGCGTTAAATTCATAAGTAACGCTGGGACATAAAAATCTAACCCTCTTTTGTAGAGACGATGAGTAGAGAAGAGAGATAGGTAGAGAAATGAGTAGAGAAATGGGTACCGTATGAAAGACTGGAGGCAGCAATTCAAGGTTCAACTAGGGCGATCGCCCCACTCCGCAGGATTTACCCCCTGCTCCCATTTAGGTGTCAACCATTCAGCATTCAACCTCCCACCCTTAAACCATCTCCCCATCTCCCACCCTTCATTCTTCATCCTTCATGCTTCATCCTTCACCCTTCACTCCCTCACTCCCTTAACGCCTATGGAGGTCTTTGCCTGTTAACCCTCACCGCCCCAATCGATCGGAGGCTGAGGGACTTCATCCAGCCTCCCTAGTTCTGGTATCCAGTAATCCATTGCCGTTGCCGATCGCAACGCTGACTCCAAATCTGGATGGTTTGTGGCTAACAGATGATCTTTTGTTCAATTTCCAACGCTGTCGCAGACGGATGTTTTTGGATGTGTATGGAGATCAGCAGTTGCGTGATCCTCCGAATGACTATTTGTTGAAGCTGCATCAAGATAGCCTCGCGCATCAGAGAACCGTTCTTGCGAATGATCTCGTGCATCGTCCAAATTATCCCAGACGCGATTGGGTTGCGGGTGCGACAGCAACGCTGGAATTTATGCAGCAGGGGGTCGATCGCATTACTCAAGGTGTGCTTCAGATGACGCTAGAAAATGGCGTGAATCTGGTTAGCTGTCCGGATATTCTTGTGAAGCAGCCCGGACAGTCAATTTTTGGGGACTGGCTCTATGCTCCAGTGGATATTCGATTGGGCAAACGTCCTAAGCTAGATTATCAAGTGGCGGCGACATTCCATGCTTATGTGTTGGCGGTTGTTCAGGGAATGTGGTCAGAGACAAGTTGGCTCATGCTCCGACAACGAGGGTCATATGCCGTGAATTTGGTTGAGATGCTGCCCCGAATGCAGGAAGCGTTGCAGGGTTGTATGGAGACCTTGTTGCAACCAGAAGAGCCTGAACTGTTTATTGCTCACAATCGATGTGATCTCTGCCAGTGGTTTAGTCATTGCTATGGGTTAGCTCAGAGCGATCGCCATCTTTCTCTCTTGCCTGGAGTCACTCCTAGCCGCTACGCCTTCCTCAAAGAGCAGAATATTACTACCGTTGAAACATTAGCCGTTGCTATTCCCAAACAGCTAGAATCGTTACCTGGTTTTGGGTTGCAAGTCGCACATCGGCTAATCCGACAGGCACAATCTACGCTCCAGAATCAGGCACTTGCTGATGTGACCCCGCCTCATCCACCGCCTCACCCGCTCTTGTCTGCGATCGAGTTGCCGACTGCATCGGTGGAACTTTATTTTGATATTGAGGCGGCTCCAGAACAAAATTTGGTGTATTTGCATGGGGTGTTGGTGGTCGATCGCTTTGCCCAAAGCGAAATTTTCTATCCGTTGCTGGCAGAACATCAGCGAGATGAAGGGCTAGTTTGGGAGCAATTTTTGGAATTAGTTTGGCAGTATCCGGATGCTCCGATTTTTCACTTCTGCCCCTATGAAGTGCAAACTGCGAAACGGTTAGCAGAGCAGTATGGGACGCCGAGCGATCGGGTTGAGCCACTGATGGCACGATTTGTCGATTTGCATGAGCGAGTGACTCGTGTGGCAATTTTGCCTGTGGAAAGCTATGCACTGAAGCCGATCGCGCGTTGGCTTGGGTTTGATTGGCGTGATCCGGATGCGAATGGTGCCCAGTCGATCTGCTGGTATGCGAAGTGGTTGGAAACGGGCGATCGGGCGTTCCTTGAGGCTATCCTGCGCTACAACGAAGATGACTGTCGAGCGACCCATCGCGTTAAAGATTGGCTTGTCGAGTTTAGTCAAAATTTTGCGTCCTGAGCGATCGAATTCAAAGTCCCCCAGAATTGGGAGATTTAGGAGCGAAGTAGAATCTCTGATACTTTTCAAACATTCTCTAAGTGAAATTTAGATAAATCTTTGTCGCTTTTAGTTGAAATTACTCGATTGCGATCGAGGAAAGTACGGAATTTAGAAAATTTGTTCCGTAGTGAGTTGCAGTAGAAACAATTTTTGTGTCAAGTCTAATTGGATTAATGCAAAAGTGCTGTTTCTACGACCGCGATCGCCTGGGTGTCATTTGTCCTTTAGTTATTTTCTACTAAAAATAGCGATTAAGGGTCAGTAATCAATGTCATGAATTAATTGCTCAAGAAATAATGCAATGACCGATCTCTTGAATTTCTGAATCTGAAAATATCTCACTTTCGTAAGATTTGAAGAATCTATAGGGTATTCCGAAATAAGACTTCTTGAGTTGAATCTAATTTCATGAGGAGCTTTGTGTCTTTCGATAGGTGCTTTATATCTACCTAACGATCGTTTCATTGCAATAACATTTTCACCGCGACCTAAAATCCTACCCCCCAGAGATTTATGGCTATCAACAATCCTCACATTCTCATTGTTGCAGAACACGCCTCTCTAAGGTTTGGAGGTGAAGCGGCATTACCTCTACATTACTTTCGCTTCCTCCGCAAACGGGGTATAGATGTTTGGTTAATTGTCCATGAACGCACTCGTGATGAATTAAAGTCTATTTGTGGAGATGATTGGGATCGGATTCACTTCATTCCTGATACCCTTTGGCATAAATTGATTTGGCAAGCCAGCAAAATTTTACCGAGACGAGTTTCCTATTTCACGTTTGGTTTTGCATCACGATTTTTCACTCAACTGCTGCAACGCCGGATCGCTAAGCGATTGATTCGATCGCAGCAAATTGATGTCATTCATCAACCCATTCCTGTTTCACCTAAAGAGCCTTCAATGTTATTTGGCATGGGTGTTCCTGTGGTAATTGGACCCATGAATGGCGGAATGGATTATCCAGCAGCGTTTCAACAGATGCAAGGAAAAACAACAACGATCGCCGTTAAAATTGGTCGTTTTTTCTCGAATACAATTAATCGGCTTATGCCAGGAAAACGATTAGCAGCGACGCTGCTAGTTGCCAATCAACGAACTCATGATGCGCTGCCTGATGGTGTTCAAGGCAAGGTCGTTCACTTAGTCGAGAATGGGGTTGATTTATCTGTTTGGGATGCAAAACCTGACGATCGCGAACCCACAGAGCCAAATTCGCGCACTAAGTTTGTCTTTGTGGGTCGATTGGTTGATTGGAAGGCGGTTGATTTACTGTTGACTGCTTTTAAAGCCGTGGTAGGTCAGGTTCCAGCCGAATTAGAAATCATTGGAGACGGCACAGAACGCTCCGCTCTAGAGCAGCAAGCTAAAGAACTTGGATTAATTGGCATTCCAGAGACGGATGCTGCTAATTTGGAGCCAAACAATTCTCAAATGCCTGATGCTGTCCATTTTGCGGGTTGGCTGTCACAAGCTGAATGCGCTCAGCGATTGCGATCGGCAGATGCCCTGGTGCTTCCCAGCTTGCTGGAATGCGGAGGTGCGGTTGTCCTAGAAGCAATGGCAATGGGGATGCCTGTCATTGCCACGAATTGGGGCGGTCCAACGGATTACTTAAACGAATCTTGCGGCATTCTGGTCAATCCGACGACGCGAGAATCGTTTATCGAAGATTTGGCAGCGGCGATGGTCAAGTTAGCCCAATCTCCTGATCTCCAACGTGCAATGGGAGAAGCCGGACATCAGCGAATTCTCAACGAGTTTAATTGGGAAGTTAAAGTAGACAAAATCCTTGAGGTCTACAAGGAAGCTCTCCGGAGAGAAAAGGCGATCGCGCCCGCTAAATACCCTGTATTTGCGACAGTGCATAAGTAGCGCGGTATGAGTAACGCGCTATGCGATTTGTGCCAATGGAAAAGAGGTGAAAATAGCGGATTTCATATGGACAATCTAGTATGCCAATGTCTCCAATGTTTCTCGGAGATAGCGGCTTACGAGTTGTTCAAGGCTCAAATCAGATGGAGTGTCAGTCAGTTCTCGTTCGGTGCGCCATCGCTGAAAACCTGAACTCGCTGCGATCGCCCGCTTCAAACTATTCCAAGTGATATCTTCAGAAAATTGGCTAGGAGTGGTAGAAGGAGCCATAGAAAACCTCAAAAATCTAGCGGGGAAATTTTACAGAGATTGACAGAAAAAATTGCAATAAAAATTTAAGTTTCTTCTCTAAGAATAGCGTAGCCACTCGGTCAAATTGTGCTTCTCTACACGAATCTAGCGCAGAATAAGAAACGAGCAGGAATCAAAAAAATAATGTAAAAGATAGATTTTCTCCATTTAATTTTCCGGCCTCATCCCTCCAGCTTCATCCTTTGATCGAGTTACCTCTCCTTCAACCTTTTCTGATACAAGTTATAAACAGAAGCATTGGGTTAAGAGCATGGTAAAAGCACATTCTGAGATCAATCTGGCGGAATTTATCGATCAGGCTCTTTTAAACCCAACAGCGACGCCCGATCAAGTTGTTCGGTGTTGTGCAGAGGCAGATCGATTCGGATTTGCCGCCATTTGTGTTTACCCAGTTCATGTCCGTCAAGCCGTCGAGCTATTGCACAATAAGCGCCCCAAGGTTTGTACGGTGATTGGATTCCCGACTGGCGCAACTACAATGGCTGTGAAGCTATTTGAGGCTCAAGAAGCCACAGACAATGGTGCAACTGAGCTAGATGTAATGATCAACCTGGGCTGGTTGAAGACAGGCAAAACAAACGAATTGCATCGCGAATTAGCTGAGATTTGTGAGACAACCAGCCAGACGGTTAAAGCCATCATCGAAACGGCGCTGTTGACTGACGATGAAAAAAAAGTGGCGGCAGAGATTTGCTTAGATGCGGGCGTGTCTTTTCTAAAGACAAATACGGGTTGGTATGGAGGCGCAACGGTTGCCGATGTCAAGTTGTTGAAGCAAATTACGAAAGACCGAATCGGGATTAAAGCCTCTGGGGGAATCCACACGGCTGAACAGGCGATCGAACTCATCCTTGCCGGAGCAACCCGCCTTGGTACTTCTCGCGGTGCCGATATTATCCGTCAACGCGATACCCTGGTAAAGGGGCAAGAATGAAGGATAGGAATTTAGAACAGCTACTCAGTTGAGTCAGGATTCTCACTCCATCACTCCATCACTCCATCACTCCATCACTCCATCACCCAACCTCTAATCTCTATTTAGATCTCATGAGCGGAACTTACAAAGCGATCGGAATCAATCTCAAAAGTACACCGTTGGGTGAAACCGATCGTCTGTTGACTATCCTGACTGAGGAGCATGGCTTACTGCGAGTCGTAGCGCCGGGTTGTCGGAAACATAAGTCGAGTTTGGGTGGACGCAGCAGTTTATTTGTAGTCAATGAGTTACTGATTGCTAAGGGGCGAAACCTCGATAAGATCATTCAGGCGGAAAGCGTGGAGTCATATCCCGGTTTAAGCCAAGATTTACGCAAACTTACGGCAAGTCAATACTTGGCAGAGTTAACGCTCTATCAAGCGCTGAGCGATCAGCCCCAAACAGAACTATTTTGTCTTTTAAGAGAACATTTGAGCCGTCTGGAGAAATTGCCGGAAGCTACGATATTAGCATCGTTGATTCATGCAATGTTTCATTTATTAACGATCGCTGGATTGGCTCCTCAAGTCCAATTGTGTTGTGTCAGCCAACAACCACTCGATCCAAATTGGACTGATCCAAACTGGCGAATTGGGTTTAGTATCGTGGCGGGTGGGACGGTGAAGCTTTCTGCACTAGAACAGTTAGCTACAGAATCTTTGATGCTGAGAGCTAAATCAGTGAATCGATCGGTTTCTTCAGGACAAAGCCAGACACCCTCATCTCCCCCCTCTGACTTATGTGTTCATCTGGATGCTATGCAACTCAGTTTCCTTCAGCAGCTTGCTAAACCAAACTTGGTACAAGACCTGATTCAAACTGAAGGAGGATTACGAGCCGGTGATTTTCGCGTTTGGCTTTCTATAGAGCGAATTCTGCGGCACTATGCCCAGTATCATTTTGATCGACCGATTCGATCGGCTACCCTCATTGATACGTGTTTCCTGTCCGCCAATGCCCCATCCTTAGTGTAATTGTCATGATGCGATCGTTTGACTCTGATCTCAAAACCCTACACACGAAAATGTCTTCTAGTCCTGACGCTAAGGTCGGGAGGGGACAGGGACGATCGCACAGAGCGATTGACAGATCTTATGTTGATCTACAAGGATCTAAACTGTCGAGTCAGGTGTTTCGCTCTGAATTTGACTCAAATCTACAGTCATCTCCGTCCCGCATCGAAAGAGAACAACTGCCTCATCCTGACTCTCAAAAACTTTTGCATCCAAATGCAGACTCTCAATTTCAGTCGAACGGCAAAGCCACGAATGGTTCAGAACAGGATAGCTTGTTGGTAGGGACGTGGGCAAGAACAATTCCCACAATCGATACTAACGGAGAGGGTGCTGAGCAGGGGAAGCCTGCGGCTGAGAGTGGCGAAACTCTGGCAGTTCAGTCGGACGGAGAGGAGCTAGAACCGGGATTACTCCCTGTCTTAAAAAATCGAAATTTCTTAACGCTTTGGAGTGGTCAGGTTTTCTCCCAATTGGCAGATAAGGTCTATTTGGTCTTGATGATTGCTCTTATTGCCAGTCGGTTTCAATCGGAGAACCAAACCATTAGTGGGTGGGTATCGTCGCTCATGATCGCCTTCACGATTCCAGCCATTTTGTTTGGCTCGGTGGCAGGCGTCTTTGTGGATCACTGGCGTAAACGAGCCGTTTTGGTAGCTACCAATCTGCTGCGAGGAGGGCTGGTGTTGGGGCTACCATTTCTGTTGTGGCTCACTCAAGGATTTTCGCCATTAGCGGGTTTGCCAGTCGGATTTCTGGTTGTCCTGGGGGTCACATTTCTCATCTCCACGTTGACTCAGTTCTTTGCCCCTGCCGAACAAGCGGTGATTCCGTTGATTGTCGATCGACGGCATTTATTGTCAGCAAATTCGTTGTATACGATGACCATGATGGCATCGGTGATTATTGGGTTTGCCCTCGGAGAGCCGTTGTTAGAACTGGCAGACCGAATCCTCGATCCGATCGTCTCTCATTTACATATCGCGGCAGATCTGGGCAAGGAACTATTGGTGGGAGGGAGCTATGCGATCGCGGGTTTCCTGTTGATGCTGATCAAGACGAATGAGAAAGCGGTTGATGCAGACGAGTCGCTTCCGGATGTTTGGCAAAATATCCGCGATGGGTTGCGCTATCTGGGAGAACAAAGCCGAGTTCGAGCCGCCATGATTCATTTAGTGATTCTGTTTTCTATTTTCGCGGCACTAGCGGTGCTTGCAGTCCGTTTGGCAGAAATTATGCCAGAGCTTAAATCCTCCCAGTTTGGCTTCTTGCTGGCGGCTGGCGGTGTAGGAATGGCGATCGGGGCGGTGTTGGTTGGGCAATTTGGTCAACGCTTCTCTCGTGCCCAACTCAGCCTCTATGGGTCGATCGGCATGGCTGTCTCACTGGCAGCCATTTCGCTGTTTGCTCAACATTTGTTCCCCACCCTGCCGATCCTGGTCGGCTTAGGAGCTTGTGCAGCGATCACAGGTGTCCCAATGCAGACAGCCATTCAAGAGGAAACCCCGGAAGAGATGCGGGGTAAGGTGTTTGGCTTGCAAAATAACGCCATTAACATTGCACTAAGCCTGCCACTAGCATTAGCTGGCGTTGCGGAAGCCGTATTCGGCATTCAAGCCGTGTTTATTGGCTTGGCAATATTGGCGAGCGTTGGCGGTTGCTTCACCTGGTCACTTTCTCGCACTCAATCGGGCAAAAAAACGTCATAACCCACTAAAATCCTTAATACTAGATGAAAAATTCAAAGAATATACTGATTAACTTGAATGCACATCGCCTGGCTTGGAAAAAAATCTCCCTTTTGTGGCAACGTTACCTATAGTCGAGAAGTTACTAATGCACTTTTAGATCGAGGTCATCAAGTTAGTTTTCTGCACTTTGCTCAAGAGGAGGACGTGTCGGAAACTCCATCTGAGTGTCCAGAAGTGCCGATTCCATTTCTCTATAAATCCCAAATTTATACGATTCCCTCTCTCAAATCGAGCAAAGTTCTTACTCAAGCTCTCCGTCAGCTTAAGCCTGATCTGGTTCACGCCTCCCTGACCCTCTCGCCGCTTGATTTCCTGCTCCCAGAAATTTGCGAAGAACTGAGACTCCCTCTGGTGGCGACCTTTCACCCACCGTTCGATCGCAAACGCCGCAACCTCACTTCTGGGACTCAGCACTTAATGTATCAACTTTATGCACCCTTTCTAGCGAACTATCATCACGTCATTGTCTTCTCTCAGATTCAATGCGATTTGCTAGTCCGGTTGGGCATTCCTGGGCACAAGGTCGCTGTCATTCCCAATGGAGTTGATGTTGAAAAGTATTCTCCTGGTTTGTCCAAACTCAAAGCAGAACTCGGTGTCCAGCGAGTGTTTGTCTATCAAGGACGAATCGCCGTTGAAAAAAATGTAGAATCTCTGCTAAGAGCCTGGAGACAGGCAGACATGGGCAGCAACAGCAAACTGGTCATTGTGGGCAATGGTCCCCTGGCACCGGCATTAAAGAGCGTTTACGGAGCCGATCTAGGCATTATCTGGATGGGCTTTATTGCCGATGAGCAACAGCGCGTTCAGATTCTTCGAGGTTCAGATGTCTTCATCCTACCTTCCCTCGTAGAAGGATTATCACTTTCCCTTCTAGAGGCAATGGCGTGTGGAGTTGCCTGTCTTGCTACAGATGCTGGAGCCGACGGAGAGGTATTGGCAGATGGTGCAGGTGTGGTTTTGAGTACTCAACGAGTTGCGACTCAATTGCAAACGCTTTTACCCTTGTTCCACGATCATCCAGAACTCACTACAGTCCTTGGACGTAAAGCTCGCCAACGAGCCTTAGATCGATATACGTTGAGCCACAATATTACGCAACTGGAGGAACTTTACCACCAGGTTCTCCGACAGCAGCGAGTCTACTCTAGTACGCTGGTGTAGCTGGGGTACAGGGTTTTCTAGTTCTAGATGCCCGTTGCGAAGGGGGTTGGAGAGGAGTGGAAACGAATCATTGAAATCACGTTGGCTTAGCTATGGTTAACCCGTCAGCCATTACCAATTGGCCATTAGCTATAGCCATAGTCATAGTGGTTAGGACATTTTTGTGGGGCGGCTCCGCCGCCCCACAAAAATGTCGCATGTCCTAACCTAACTGACTACGGCTATATTACCGATCGCCCCAAACCCCGTTGACATCTACCGTAAGTGAAGTTGCTTTCTTCGGCATATCGCGATGCTTAAACAGCAAATGTAAATGAATGTAACAATATTGCCGTCATAACGTTCTGCCGTCTTGACAGTCGGTGTTTGCGCGGTTTATTCTGGCATGCATACCCGGGTATTAACCATGTAGTCGTTATGCAAGATAAGCACAAAGTTACGCTGTATCTCCCTCCTGAATTGCATCGCCAACTCAAAATTCGCTCGGCAGTTGAGTTGGAGCCTATGTCTGCAATCGCGGAGCGCGCAATTGTCTTCTACTTGACACATTCAGATGTGGTAGATGAGGTAGAGATGTCTTATGGACAAACTCACCGGATGTACAACTGTCCTGAGTGTTCGAGTTCCTTGGTTCTCAAGCAAGGAGAGATGGTTTCGGTTCGAGAGGAATCCGGTATTCTGATTGAAGAAGGATCTCCGGTCAGCGTTTCAGGAAATCATTCTGGCTCAGATCAGCGTGATGAAGGGGAACTGGTTCCCTGCTAGTGATTGAGTTTCGCTCCTCCGCTTGATCGGTCAATGCTCTGTCCAGTTATCTTTGGCTTAGCGATTGTTGAAGTTCCACAGCGTCTGCACCGTTTCTAGTTAGGTCGATGGTCATGAAAGAAGAGCTTAATATTCTCATTCAGGCTCAATATCCTCTGATCTACCTCGTTACATCTGAGGAAGAACGGGCTGAGCAGACGATCGCAACGATCGCCCAGATGAAGCCCCAGCGCCGAGTATTCGTCTGGACGGTTACGCACGGCATTGTAGAATATGGTCAGCCTCGCAATGTCACTCAGCACAATACAGTTTCTCCGGAAGCGGCGATTGAGTGGGTAGTGCGACAGCGAGAGCCTGGTATCTTTGTCTTCAAGGATCTACATCCCTTCATTGATTCGCCAGCCGTGACCCGTTGGTTGCGAGATGCGATCGCTGGCTTCAAAGATACTCACAAAGCGATTGTTCTCATGTCTCCGGTTCAAACTATTCCAATTGAACTGGAAAAGGAAGTAGCGGTTCTGGATTATCCTCTACCGGATATGGCTGAGTTAAATCAGGTTTTATCCCAGCAGCTTGAGCAAACTCGGTCTCGCCGTCCGACCACCGAAACCCGTGAAAAGCTGCTTAAGGCGACTCTGGGATTGACTCGTGACGAAGCAGAGAAAGTCTATCGGAAAGCCCATGTCACCGCCGGTCGGTTAACGGAAGGCGAGGTAGACATTGTTCTCTCTGAGAAGAAGCAACTCATTCGACGCAACGGTATTCTAGAGTACATTGAAGAAGACGAGACTCTAGATTCGGTCGGTGGACTGGAAGAGTTGAAGCATTGGTTGAGACAGCGATCGAATGCGTTCACTGAACGAGCTAGAGAGTATGGACTTCCTCAGCCCAAAGGAATGTTAATTCTAGGTGTTCCAGGTTGCGGAAAATCTCTGATCGCGAAAACGACCTCTCGCCTCTGGGGTTTACCTCTGTTACGCCTGGATATGGGTCGAGTCTATGATGGCTCAATGGTAGGACGCTCTGAAGCAAATTTACGCAACGCTCTGAAAACGGCTGAATCGATTTCTCCAACAATCCTCTTCATTGATGAGATTGACAAGGCGTTTGCAGGCAGCGCAGGTTCTGCTGATTCAGACGGGGGTACATCTAGCCGGATTTTTGGTTCCTTCCTGACCTGGATGCAAGAAAAAACGTCTCCCGTGTTTGTGATGGCAACTGCGAACCGAGTTGAACGGCTGCCAGGAGAATTCCTTCGTAAAGGACGTTTTGACGAGATTTTCTTCGTAGATCTCCCTAGTGCTGAAGAGCGGAAGGAAATCTTCAGGATTCATTTAACCAAGCGGCGTCGAGAGATTGCGCGTTTTGATTTGGATCAGCTAGTAGCAGTTTGTGATGGGTTCTCTGGAGCGGAGATTGAGCAGGGAATTGTTGCAGCGATGTATGAAGCGTTTGCTCAGGAGCGAGAATTTACGCAACTGGACATCATTGCTGCCCTGAGAGCAACTCTCCCGCTCTCGAAGACCATGAGTGAGCAGGTGACAGCCCTGAGAGATTGGGCTAGGCAGCGAGCGCGACCTGCCGCCGCCTCCGTCGCTGAATATCAGCGATTGGAGTTCTAACAGGCTTTCTCCCCTGCTCCCAACAGGGGGAAAGGCTAGCCAGAGGCTAGCAGTTTGATGAACACGAGCCGTACACGTTGGCATTCCAACCGCTAAACAGTGCGGCGGTCTAAATACCTAAACCGTTGTCGTTTCTCTCAACTTCTCTACAGGAGGAAATCCCAAATGTCTCATTTTAGCACTCTGCGTACCAAGATCACTGATGCTGAAATCCTGAAGTCCTCTCTGCGTGACCTCGGTATCTCCGTTAAGACTGAGGCTGATGTTCGTGGCTACAATGGTCAGCGCGTTCGTTCAGACATTGTTGCTGTTCTCGAAGGCGAATATGATCTGGGCTGGTCTCGCAATGCAGATGGTTCCTTCGATCTGATCGCTGATCTGTGGGGCGTTGCTAAGAAGCACAACCAGACTGAGTTGATCAATTCTATCAATCAGAAGTACGCTGTGAACAAAACTCTAGCTGAAGTTAAGCGTCCTGGTTTGCAAAACGCTAACGTTAAGTTGGTTCTGCAAAAGTAGTTCCTCTCAGCGTTCCCAAATCGACGGGTTAATCCTCTAAGACGGGTTAGCCCGTTTTTTGCTGATTTCCACCATTAGCGGCGCAACGCGATGCGCCCTGACAGCTTTAAGGCAACTCAAAATTGGGGAATAGAGTTTTGCTCCAATGACGGATGCCTTGATTCAGCGATCGCGCCATTTGAATGTGGAGTTCATCCGCCTCGACGGGCAAAATGTTTGCTGGACTGCCCTGTTTAAAGCGATCGATGACCCGATTTGCCGCCTCTAGCCCAGTCACATAGGCTTTTTCCTGCGACCATGATCCATGTTGGGTGATGACCCAATCGCCACTCATAAAGACATTCCCGATGTTGGTGACTCCGGGCAGCATGGATTGATAACTTCCGGGTGAAAAGTGGGTCACGGCATTGGGAAGTCGAACCACACCGCTGTCCATAACGGTGGCTAATTTGAATTCAGGAATGCAGGTGGCTAAATCTCGGTGAACTTTCGCCACGATCGCTTCATCGTCCATCGGCAATAGTTGATTCGCGTGATAAAAATCTACCTCAATCACACTACCTGGCTCCTCCCGCCATTCATCATGTAAGGCGTTCAAATCAAAGAACGTCCAACCCGTCGTGGGATCAAATCCAAAGCAGGCATTAGAGGGACGGGAAATTTGAATTTTGCGATCGAACCACAATCGAGTCGCGAGAACATCGATCGACCCTAAATTCATCAGATTGCAGAACTCTGGCAACCGCCGTAAGTGAGAACTTCCCCTGACAATCTTTTGCATTCCAGTCACACCAACAGCAAAAATTACGGCATCCGCAGGAAAGACTTCATCGCCGCAGATTACAGTCGTGGCAACGGATTTTGGAGTAGACATGGCGGATGAATAATTACCATTCTCTAGGGTGACATCGGTGACTTTCCGATTGGTCAGAACCCGCCCCCCTGCTTTTTCAATTTGCTCAACCCACGGACGAAAGATCATTTCTCCAACGGTGCCTCGACACCAAACCACGTCAAAATCGGGTTGGTGCGCCAGGATGAAATAGTAGAGCATTCCGAGGGCTGCCGCCGCCGAACATTGCTCTCCTGGGGCAAATAATCCAACGAGCAGCATCGGTTCAAAGGATTCGCGGTAGAGTCGGGCGGAAACCCCAAATTGCTTGAACAATTCGCGGGCAGTAATGGGGTCATATCGTCGCCAAGCCTCGTCGGAGTTGTCAAAATCGATCAGGGTATAGAGGAGCGGAAGCGCGGAGAGGCGATCGAGCAATGGCAACCGTTCAAATTGGGTATACAAAAACGTTCCTAGTGGCGTTGGCAGGCAAGGTTCGTTCTGAAAAATGGGAGAGACAACCTCTAAGCCCATAGGGGAGTATTGGGACGATCGGGTCCAATGGGTGAAGGGATGCAGCCCCAGTTCATTCACAAGGGCAAAGATATTGCGATATGGATACCAGAAGCCGTGGATGCCTGCTTCGATCGATCGTCCCTGTGCCGTTTTCCAGCCTGCAACCAGTCCGCCAGGGTAAGCTCCCGCTTCCAAAAGGGTCACCTCATAGCCTCGTTTTGCCAGATGATAGGTTGCCCCTAATCCTGCCCAGCCTGCGCCAATAACGACGATTTTGGGGGGTTGAGATTGGTTAGCCACATTCACTTCCTCCAAGCACATTAGTTTGTTCGCCAGCCACCCCTGTCGTGATCCAACCTGTTACAGGAGCCGTGATATAAACCCAACGACGAATTCCGTTCGCAGTCTGAGTTGTAGCCGTATTTCGGGTAAAGCCAAACGTGTATTCGCCTTGAGGAATTGTATCTACATAGGTGCGTCGTGAAATAGTCGGTTCGCTGAAAACATTTAGCCCATCTTCAGGTAGAACTTGACAGGTGACAGCGATCGCAGTTGTGTCTTGAGGTGTTGTAATTTGAAAGGGTGAAGGTGTCGGTTCCTCTTCAGAGGGTTCCAAGCGAGGGAATGAGGTTTCTTCCGTTGTCGGTGGATTGACCGTGACAATGAAAATTTCATCCAGGGAGTTTTCACCGGAATCTGTTGCTCTGACGCGAATCGAGTAGCTAGGACTGGCTTCATAATCGGTGACGCCATTAATCCTCAGTTGCCCATCCGATGTCACCGTAAAAGAATCATTATCTTGACTGCCTAGCCCCGAAACTAATTCATAGGTGATCGTTTCATTGGAGTCAGGATCGATCGCGCTTAAGATGCCGACGAGCGTATTAGCAGGAGCGTTGTCGTTAAGGGTAGTCGGACGGAGTTCAAGATCTTCAGGAGGATTCGTTCCGGCTGACTCAGGAGTCTGCGGATCGGGCAGAATGGCTTGCTCTCTCGATCCTAAATCTTCGCTGGATGAGTTATCTAGCCCATCGCAAGGCGTTGGAGGGGTTAAATATTGTGCCTGCACCCAGCCGACAATCGGCTGAGAAATCCGTGCCCATCCGTCAACTGATGTTCGATCGCCAATAAGTTGAAGGCGAATAGTCTGAGCGACTTGTAGCACGTCGATCGACGGACTCATCAAGTTCGGCTCTTCATAGATACCGATCGTTTCATAGGTTTGGCGGCATCCAGGGTCAGCTTGACTCGATTGTGCCATCTCAACTGGCGTGATTGGCGTTGAAATTGTCTCGTTGGCGCACGCAAATGAGGGGAGGGTGACGATCGCCATCAACCCAGATAGGGCAGCGTATCCAAACTGTCTCATATCCATCCTTATGTGTTTTGCGATGGATAATAGCATGGTGTGAGAAAGTAGAAACGCTAAATCTTGGGTTCTGATGAGTCTAAAAATGGACGCACCAGCATAAAGCTGCAAATTGACTTCGCATCCACGGGTTCGCCATCCATGATGGCTTGCTCCAATTCCTGAACCGTCATCAACACCGTTTCCAAATCTTCATCTTCATCGGTATTGGGAGGCGCGTCTAGCTTCTCCAACTCTTGCGCCAAAAAGGCATAAATGATCTCATCAGAATAGCCAGGAGCCAGGAAGAACTTGCCCAAATTGCGCCACTGATGGGCACGATAGCCAGTTTCTTCCTCGATCTCCCGTTTTGCGGTCGCTAGAGGTGCTTCACCCGATTCAACGGTTCCAGCCGGGAACTCTAACAGACGCCCTTGGACAGTGAAGCGATATTGTCGTACAAGCACCAGCTTTCCATCAGAAGTGATCGGCACTGCTAGGGCACCACCCGGATGACGGATACATTCCCAGTCACCTTCTGCTTGATTGGGGAGACGCAGACGCAAAACTTCAAAATTAAACTTGCGTCCACGATAGAGTAATTTCTGTTTGATCAGTTGAGGGGGTTCGGGTCCAGTGGGCATGGGAGGGATGAAGATGAAGGATGAAGAATGAATTATTCGTTTAGGGGGATCTCTGGGGATCAATCGTCTAAAGAAAGCTTTTCAAACATCCTCTCACTTTGAGTGATGATTTTGCGTGGTTAATCTTGAATTTTTCTGACTCCTGAACAGTCTACCTGCTGAAGAAGTTCTGCGATCGCCTTTCCTGAAATGGGTTCAATCCAATTGGCGGCAATGTCAGTCAAGGGAACAAGCACAAATGCCCGTTGGGTCATGCGAGGATGGGGAATTTGTAGATTGGGTTGATTGAGGATTAAGTCATCAAATAGCAACAAATCGAGATCAAGCGATCGAGGTCCCCATCGCTCTTGCCGGACTCGACCAAACTGAGCTTCAATCGTCAGCAAAGTATCGAGCAAGGTTTTAGGATCTAGGGAAGTCGATATCAAGACACACGCATTAAAGACATCTGATTGAGGAGGCCCGATCGCCACTGTCTGGTATACCGGAGATCGCGCCTTTACTCTGATACCAGACGTATGATCCAACCTGTCCACTGCTAACTGCAAAATGGCACGAGAGTCGCCCATATTACTCCCAATTGCGATCGCTGCCCAATGCTCTCCCTCCATTCTTCCCTACCACGTTGGATCAACAAACAGATTAATCGTCAACACTGGCTGATCTGAAGGAACGGCAGTAATACAGGCGCAAACGGTTTCACCCGTATCAAATTCTACTTCGCAGGCATGGCAAGACCCGATGCAACACCCTGTAGGGATGGTGAGTCCAGCGCGATCGGCAACTGAGAGTAGGGGTTCTCCAGCCTCGGCTTCTACGGTCACATCGTCAGGTAGAAAACGAATTTGCACACTCATACGAGATTATTTGTCTTTATCTAGCCGCTGCAATATTGGGTCTAAGTTCAAGTGTTTGCCGATCGAATCCGCCAGGGAGTCTAACATGGCTTCTCGTTGCTCTCGATAGTTGGAAATACCAGTCGGGAGGGATTTGAGTCCGCGTTGCTGACGAAGACGGTTTAACCAGGCTCGTCGCCAAGGCCCATTGTCGAAGATGCCATGCAGGTAAGTTCCCCAAATGGATTGGGTAGTATCAACAACGCCCAAGTTCGAGTCATCGAACATGGGTTTATAGGTGGGAGTGCCGCCTTCGGCTTCTGAATCGACGAGATGGCTCCGTCCCTGGTGGATTTCGTAGCCTGCGACGGGTAGCCCAATCTGCGGGAAATTGGAAGTGACGAGACGTTGACGAGCGACTTTTTGTCCCGTGATCACGGTTTTGAGGGGCAAAAGTCCCAGTCCTTTGTAGCGCCCTTCTTGCCCTTCTAGCCCTTCAGGATCGGCAAGGAGTTTGCCCATCATCTGGAAACCGC
Organism: Cyanobacteria bacterium RU_5_0; assembly: GCA_012033255.1. GTDB lineage: Bacteria > Cyanobacteriota > Cyanobacteriia > Elainellales > Elainellaceae > JAAUSF01. The sequence goes on along the minus strand of JAAUSF010000006.1, from coordinate 21,686 downwards.
CACAGACACCAAGAATGGTACCGCCTGCGGAAACATAATTTTGGATGGCTTCTGCCATTCCGGTGCGTTGCATGGCAACGAGATCGGCGATCGTGGTTTTGGAGCCAGGGAGAATGACCGCATCGGGGTAGCCAAGGGATTCTTTGAGACTGACATATCTAACGGTAACGCTGGGTTCCGATTCGAGCGGATCGAAGTCGGTGAAGTTAGAGATGCGAGGGAAACGGATGACCGCAATTGTGATTTCGCTGGCACTGCTGCTAGTTTTGCGATCGAACAAGGACATTGAATCTTCAGCCGGAAAGACTTGCTCAAGCCAGGGAATGACACCAATTACAGGAATGCCAGTCCGTTCTTGCAGCCAGTCGATTCCGGGTTGCAGGAGCGATAGCTGTCCCCGGAATTTGTTGATCACGATGCCGCATACCAGTTCTCGTTCTTCGGGTTCCAGCAGTTCTAGAGTGCCAATGACCTGAGCGAAAGCACCGCCTCGTTCAATATCGACGATCAGAACAGTCGGGGCATTGAGATGACGGGCAACTCGCATATTCGTCAGATCCCGGTGTTTCAGGTTTACCTCGACTGGGCTACCTGCACCCTCACAAATGATCAAGTCAAATTCTTCCCCCAAACGCTGAAGGGATTCTTCGATCGCCTGCCATCCCGGTTCAAAAAATTGCTCATAATAGTCAGCCGCATTCACCCGCCCTGCTACTCGTCCCTTGAGAATCACCTGCGAGGTCATGTCACCTTGAGGCTTGAGCAAAATCGGGTTCATTTCAACACGGGGAGCAATTCCGGCTGCCCACGCTTGAACGGCTTGTGCGTGACCAATTTCGCCTCCGGTGGCTGTAACGTAAGAATTCAGCGCCATATTCTGCCCTTTGAAGGGTGCAATGCGCCAACCCCGCCGACTCAATACCCGACACAGTGCTGTAGTGAGGAGCGATTTCCCCGCATGGGACGTGGTTCCTACCACCATGATGGCTTTCATTCAAAACCTCCAAGAACTCATGGAATCGCACAGATTGTTCGGATGTCGGTATTAGCGACCAGGTCGGGGGCTAGAACTATTCCTGAATCCGTTACCAAACTCACAGGTTCATCTTCATCTGGAATGACTGCCCCAAATTGAACTAAATCTCAGATAACTAAAGCATCCAACTGGGTAAACGGAGCCAACGACTGACCGCATTATAGGCGCGATCGCTCAGTGTCGGCGTTGGTAGGGTATCCTCCTGTTGTTGCCATCGTTCGATGAGTTGATGTCCGAGGGGAGTAAGACGAAAACTATTGGTAATGCCTTGCCCATCCACTTCTCGCCGCAAAACGCCAACCTGGATCAGCCAATGTAGCGCATTTTCAGCCGCAAGTTCAGCGATCGGTTGGAGGGTATACCCGTTTTGGACACCCATTTTTCCGGCGATCGATCGGAGGTCTACGCTTTGATGGCGCATGGCAACAAACAGCACAAGCTGAAAGGGGGTACAGCGCACTGCTCGTTCCGCCCGAACGATAGTAGATGTGGAATAGTGAATGGATGAAATCGTGTCAGTGGTGGAAGAAGTCATTCAGCGTTGAGTAAATCAGGAAAGGAAACGAGATGAGAAATCTGCAATCAATCTGCCAGCCTGAAAACTGACAGATTTTTCTCTATCTTATGATGTTTCCTTCTGAAACGGCATTATAAGGTTGTTTGCAAAGTCCGATCTGTCACCCAATAGAGGTAGAGGCGAAGCATTTGGAGAACAATGTTCGGGTCATTGTTATCGTGCTCATTGTGATCGGATCATTATTAGGAAACTGTTAACCCAATGCTCCGCCTCCACTTTTCTAACTTAAATGAAGGAAGGATTTAGATCATCCGCCATTTCTCTCAACTGCCAAGAAATGGTGGACATTGGAAGTGATTTAGATCAGGTGAGACGGGTATCTTGTTTGCTGATTGTATAGATCTCTGGGGCGAGTTGCTGCATCTGCCAGGAAATCATCAGGTCATGCTCTTGTGAGATGGTGGATGGGTGGCTTATGCAAGGGGAAACGGCTGTAATACTTAAACTTCATAATGCAGACTAAGAATAATGCAGACTAAGAATAATGTTCCAGCCCATTGAAATGGATTTGAGTTATTAGCCCGGAACTTGAGTTCGAGCAGGATGCAACGAAATAGCAAGGCTTTCAGGAATTGTGTTCAGTCAGATTTTGCTTGTTTTAGTTCTCTAGGGCTTGTTACTTACGATGCTGCCGATCGCTCCTCCGGATTGGTTTAAAAAAATTAAGGAACTTTTTGGCGTAAGACTAGTCAAAATTGACTGTTCATCCCAATAAATTTTTGCGTAGAGGAATAGATTCAATGGTAGTTTCAAAGCTCTGGCAATCTCGTGTGGCATTGTTTTTGGCGATCGGCACAACCTCAACACTTGTGCTTCCTTTGACGATCGCTCAGTCGGCAACTGCCCATTTTGATCCCGTTTTAATCAGTCAACAATTCCCTGATTCTTGGCGGAATGGTCTGCCCTCTGGAACACAAATTCCAGTAACCTATGAGGAAGCCGATCGAATTATTCTGACACCCGAAGAAACGGTTCCAGTCACGCTGATCGTGACAGAAGATGTAGTGAACGATCGGGGTAGGGTTGTGATTCCAGAAGGCAGCCAAATTGAGGGTGAATTGCAGCCCTCCGGAGGTGGAACTCGGTTTGTCTCTAAAACGCTGATCTTGGATGATGAGACTCGTGTAGACATTGATGCAGTTTCCAATGTGGTGAATGAGCGGGAAACCATTACGGAGAACGATGATCCCGATATTCTCAGAGGTGCGGCGATCGGCGGTGCGGCTGGCGCAGTATTGGGTGAGATTCTTGGGTCGATCGATGTGGCGGAAGTGTTGATCGGGGCTGGTGTGGGTGTCCTGGCAGAAGTGTTAGTTCTGCGGGATCGGCGAGAGGTAGAAGTGATCGTGGTGCGCCCGGAAGAATTGAGTTTGAGGTTGCGGTCTGCCTTTGCGCCAAACTAAGGTAAGACAGAGGGACTAAGGACTATACATAACATATGCCAACTTACACTGGGATCTCCAGCGAAGCCTTTCGACATCCAATGGACTATCAGGCAGAACAAGCACTCCGGAGTGTACCTGGGTTCGATCTGGTTGCTCGTAAGTTTGTGGAATTCATCTATGAGCGTCCTCGTTATGTCTATCTGATGGGCAACAGCATTGAGGTTGGTCCCAGACAATATGCCTCGATCTATCATCTATTTCGCGAATGTGTGCGGGATCTGGATATTTACCCAGAACCCGCTCTGTTTGTTTCTCAAGCCCCGATCGTCAATGCTTATGCGCTAGGACAAGATCGCCCCTGTATGGTGGTGAGTACGGGGCTGCTGGACTTAATGAATGAGGCAGAACTGCGATCGACAATTGCCCATGAACTAGGACATATCAAGTGCGGTCATACCATCCTGATCCAGATGGCAAGTTGGGTGATTACGCTGGTCTTCAATCTGAGCGAACTCACATTTGGCTTGAGTAATTTGGTCAGCACCGGATTGATTCTGGCGTTTTATGAGTGGCTGCGGAAAGCGGAATTGTCTGCCGATCGCGCTGCGCTGTTGGTGATGGATGATATGATTCCGGTGACGCAAAGCATGATGAAATTGTCAGGTGGCAGTGTTCGTTATGCTCATGAATTGAGTCTTGATGAGTTTTCCCGGCAATCTGAACGGTATCAAGGACTCGACCAAGATGGCTTGAATCAGGTTTACAAATTCTTCTTGTACAACAATTTGTCTCAAGGGACATTTCTCACTCATCCGTTCACTGTTGAGCGAGTTCAATTTTTACGGGAATGGGCAATCTCAGAAGAATTTCGCCAAATTCGATCGGGTCATTATCGTCGCACCGGAGAAGGATCGGTGAATGTGCCATCTGGAACACCAGCCGCCAGTGAAGTGGAACGCTTACAGCGAGAGTTGGAGGAACTTCAGCGCGAAATTGATGCCATTCGTCGATCGCAGGATCAATAAGGGATATACATGAAATGCGCGTCTCGCTCGTCCTCGGCGCTGGGCGGGCAAGATGCCCACTGCACAATCACTGGATTTAATACTTAAACTTCATTGGCAGGCAAGCACTGCGAAAAAACAGCCCTGCTATTGTCCTGTCATGATATCCCGATCGGCAGATTTATTAATCTACCACTAAAATTTATGTCTCTTTTCCCCAAATCCGACTTATCATTTGGGATTTAGAACTATCCTGAAAAATGAGGGTTGAGGAGTCAATGATGAACGCGAAAGGGTGGATAACGGGACTCATTTTAATTCCAAGCCTCGTGGCTGGATGTGCGGATCAAACAGCCATTGATCCGTCGGAGGAGAGTGGCAAACGGGTGGCAGTTCGGCAAACCCCAACTGTCGATCGCGAGGGGGCAATCGAGCAACCTCAACAATCTCCTGGGCTGTTTCAAGAGCCAATGACTTCTCCGCCTGCCCCGACTCCGGTTCCGGTACCTCACTTGATCCCGCCGACCTCCGCGCCTGCCCGTCTGCCTCAAGTGAGTACGGGTCGTCCTGATCCATTCGCATCGCTAGCCGTCACCCCGACTGTATCAGTTTCACAGGCTGCAACTCCATCGAATCCGCCTGTGACATTATCTCCTGTTCCTAATGTGCCAACGGTTCCGGTTTCTGCTTTGCCTTCAGGGGGGCAGCCTAGTACTGCATTCCCCCCCTTGCCAACCCTCCAGCCTGCTCCCACGGATATCAATCAGATTCCGCCAATCAGTATTCCAGGCAATTTCACCCCGCCGATGCGGTTGGCAGATGCGATCGAAATTAGCGGTGTAGTCGAAGTGGGTGGTAAAACGAGCGTCATTGTTCAAGTTCCTGATGAACGTACCAGCCGTTACGCTACTGTAGGAGAGTACCTTGCCAACGGACAAGTTTTGATTAAGCGAGTCGAGATGGGCACGGAGCCTGTAGTGATTCTGGAGGAAGACGGTGAAGAGGTGATTCGATACGTTGGTTCGGGTAATTCTTTGGCTGGAGCTATGTAGCTTACCTTGTGCAGGTTTTTATGACACAGCGATCCTCAGACCATGTCTTCTATAGCAAACCGACCTCTCACCTGAGCGGCAGTAAAGCGAAGGTATCCTCAGACTCGCAGGTGAGCCATCTTAACTATCAGGGGATCTATATGTGTCCGGTGTGTCGGCATGGGCAAATTTCAGCCCTGACGCTCATGGATGCGTTCGCCTGTAATTTCTGTCGTCATATTTTCACCGCTAATTTGGAAAACCAGGTGGTGCAGGTTGTGGATAGTTCTCAACCGATGTCATGGCGCTGGAATGGTCGAAATTGGCAGATGGCATACCGCGATGCCCCAAGCCTGACAGTTGTAATCTGGTTGGTTAGTGTGGTGTTGGTGACGCTACCTGCATCGATCGTCTGGCTGATGGCTTACATTTTCCCGCCGCTTCCCGGAAGCACCTGGTCTTGGTTTCCGAGCGTTTGGCTAGGTTGCACATTAGGGGTGCATTTGCTCATGGTAGGTTGGCTATTGGCAGAACATTATCAGTTACCGATTTATGTTGCCAGTCGGGTTCGGCTACGCACCTGGTTAGGACGGCGATAAGAGTATGCAGTAAGGCGTAGCTATTACGCAACAAGATTAGGTGACAAGTTCAATTTCTGCGTCAGATAGTCGATAAAGTTTGTATACGAGATGATCAATTTCCTGATCAATCTGTTCATTGTGTTGCGTTAACATCTCATTCACTAAATCAATCATCCGATCGTAATTATGACGTGCTGCGGCGTTGTCAAAATCGGGGATGCAAATCGGAATTTTCCGAAGTTGGGGTGAGCCAACTCGTAAATAATTTCCTTGAAGACGGTTGCCACTAAAGTGACTAGCAAAATAGAAATTAATCAAACGGCTATTGAGTAATCCCAGGAGATACCGCAGATCGATCGCGAATGATAATCGATTCATAATGAGCGTGGTTGATTTGCCTGCTAGCATAGTACCTGTCTCATCCAATGCACATTCCAATCGTTGAGTCATGCCAGCGATGATGATTTTGGGTTGTCTGGCTTGTTGGTAGCGTTTGGGCGGAAGCCGATCGCATTCTGATTCACAAATCACCGGATGCCAATACGATCGACCTAGATACCGTAATCGCTTATTTCCCCATAGCAATGTGTAGCGATCGAGTGTGCCACTATTCACCAATCGCAGATCCCCAGACTCAACGGTCGATTTTTCCTGGATAATCAACTGAATTTCATACGCTTCTGCTACTGTTGCGGCTCCGGTGACATGGGCGATCGTTTCGAGCATCGGAAAATTTTGATGCAGGCGAAGCAGCAAACACAATTGATCTGAACTGGTAGTAATCAACCAAGATGAGTTTAAGCTCCAACCATTCAACCAGCGAGATTGGTTCACTTGGTCGAGATCACGCATTGTTTCGTATACCGCGATCGATGCGGATTGCGGAGATTTGCGCGTTATATATACCAATGGATACACCGATGCTGAAAATGCAGAGACTTGGGAATAATCGCGAATTGAGAGCAACTGATTTTCTTGGCTGAGCAGCGATCGTGCTTTCGCGGCATACTCGGCTGACACCAATTTATTTGGTACTACTAAACTCGTCAATCCACCCGATCGACATAACGCTAATGCTTTCTCAATAAACACACAAAACAGATCCCAATTCCCAATTGCAGTGCGATAGCGCGATGAACAGTATTGACGCCAATCTGGAAGATATAGTGTCATCCATTCTGAATCAAGATAAGGCGGATTTCCGATTACCAGATCAAATCCATCTGGCATCACATTTGGAAATGCAGTGTGCCAGTCAAAGGGATTGACACGATCGCTCTGTGCTTGAGGAAAATGATCATAAAAATCTGAGGCGATTAATGCATTTCCGCACTGAATCGTCTGACTTAAGTCAGGGAGCGATCGCATCATTGGATCAGGCACATTCTCTAATAATTTCAACCCTAAAGCTAACCTCGTTATCGCGATCGCCTCTGGATCAATATCTACTCCATAAATATGATCTAATAAAATTCGCTGTCGTTCTGCGAATGTTAAGCGCCACTTACCCTCTTGTCCTCGTAAGATCCGAGGATAGCTGCCTGGTTGTAATTGAGCAAATAACTCTGGATTTGTCGTGACATACTGGTTCAAATACCAATCCAGCAAATAGTCATAAGCCGCTAAGAGAAATGCGCCTCCACCGCAGGTCGGATCGAGGATATGGAGGGGATGAGGGGATGAAGGGATGAGGGGCTGGGGAGATGAGGAAAGATAGGAACCCAGAGTGTTTTGGATGATGTAATGGACGATCGCGGGTGGAGTGTAATAGGCTCCGCCTGATTTTTTAGCGGCTCCTAAACAGTGTTCGTATACATATCCTAATATTTCGCTTGAATATGAATGAGAAGCCTGTTTGAAGTCGTGGATGAACAATCGCAAGAAACAATCGTCGAATGCAAGATGAACAGGTAACACAAATCTTTGAGGAATGCTCAAATGATTGCAGCTATCTTGCCAATATTGCCGCAACCGATCGTATACTTGCTCGTGCTTTAACCACTCTTGTAAGGGTTCATTGACTAGAATTCCTCTTTGTTCGTAAAGGCAAAAGCAAAGCGTACTCAAAAGCAAATGACGGGTTATTATCTTGAGTTGAGAAGAGGTTAGTTCAGGATGTTGAGTGGCGAGATGAGTGACGATCGCTTTTTGCCAACCTTCAATCTGTTTGAGGAATTTTCTGTCCATGACTCGATCGGTATCCTAAGATGGCTATTTGCCCTACAGAATTTTTCTAGCTGTAAATTTTTCGTTGATTTTGCCATCGGTATAGCTAAGTGCTGAGTTCTGAGGACTGAGTGCTGAGTCAGGATGGATTGACCGTTTGCCTTTCAGCCTTTGGCAATGTCCTAACCACGCTGCTATAGGTGCACACCACCGTGTCTGCCCTCTAATCCAGGGCAACCCCGCAGGGAGTGTCCCTACACCACGCTATCCACCAACAGAAAATTTACAGGTGGAAAGTTTTTGTAGTATGAAAAACTCCTCCAGGCAGGCTAGAGGAGCTTTTGTTTAAGAGTATAATATTCAGGAATACAAGGAGAATCGTGCAGGCTATGCCAGTCTTGCTTGTGCCCGCTTCTGCAATAGCTGAATGATGGATGTTTTCTCCAATAATCCCAGAATCATTTTGCGATCGTTTAACACGACTAGAGCCGGAAGTTGCTCTCGTTCTAGCAGGTTCACAACTTCTAGTAACGGCTTTTCTGAATCGACTGTTTCTAATTTTGTTGCTGGCTGCATCAGTTCACGAACCTGGATATCCCACCAGTCATTTGTGGGCACTTTTTTCATCGCATCAGTGGCAATTTCACCAATCAATTGACCCGCTTCATCAATGACCAGATAGTTTCGCCAATTGGCAGGATTACCAATCACGTAGTTGTTGGCAAACTCGCGTAGCGAAATGTCCGCAGGGACGATCGGGCTATTAGGAATTACGGCATCTGCCGCTTTCAGACCACTTAGTTGCTCTTGCACCATTGCCGCCTGACCATAACGACCTGCATTTTGTAGCAAAAACCAGCCAACTAGCAATGTCCAAACACTACCAACATGACTAATTCCAAAAACACTAAGTAGACCTAAACCAACCCCAACCCATCCGAGGAATTGTCCCACTTGACTTGCCACAGCAATACCTTTGTAAGGCTTGCCAGTCATCTTCCACACCAATGCTTTAAGGACGTTTCCACCATCCAGCGGCAAACCAGGAAGGAGGTTGAATGCGGCTAGTGCCAGGTTAATCGCGGCTAATAGATTCACGATCGCGGCGATCGGACCCGTCAATCCTGCGAAAATATGAATCGCTGTGAATGCACCAAATAAAAATAAACTAACTAAGGGACCTGCGATCGCCACCCAAAAGGCTTCACTAGGCGTTTTCGACTCCTCTTCTAGGCTAGCAAGTCCCCCAAACAGAAACAGCGTAATTGAATTTACCGGAATTCCTTGGCGCAATGCCACGAAGCTGTGTCCGAGTTCATGTGCTAGTACCGACGCAAACAGCATCAGTGCTGCGACTAGTCCAAACAACCATGCCACTCCGCCCAATTGCGGAAAAACGAACCCTAGCTGCTGTCCATAGTCCCAGGTCACTAAACCGAGGACGACAAACCAAGACACATTCACGTAAAACGGAATTCCAAACAAACTACCAACGCGCAGGTTGCCGTTCATCGCTCCGACCTCCCTGGCTTCAAGCCAAACCTTTAATTTTTTCTACACTTCTATCGTAACGGAGTATTAACGAAACACTAATCTATTAGTTGAAGTAATATCCGTCTAACTTTAGTTCGGAACTCACTAATCTTAGCTAAGTTATTGTCCTGATTCGTCGAATTATTACCTGGACTTTAGACTATGGACTTTAACTATGGACTTTAGACTCTAGACTTTAGGTTGGCTACGTCAAATCGCAGATGGCTGGAATGCGCTTCAATTCATAGTCCAGAGTCACATAGTCTAAAGTCCAATATTACGTTAATTATTTGTAATGTGCCTCAGTAACCTAATGTAAGGATCTTGTTTGCATGAGAGATTTGCAGAATAATCAAGGCAGTGTGGGAGATATTCAAAGATGGCTCAAAAAATAGCTCAGAATCAGAAATTTAGACAGCGATCGCGATGTTGTTGGTTATTATTGCCGCTCATAACAGCTATCAGTAGCTTTATTTCTGATCCATCGCTGGCGCAGAATATCAAACCCGCCCAAGACGCTTCAACCGATCGCTCCCTTGCCAAGCTGACTCGGACTTCCTCCACTCATCCTGAACCTGAAATTGCTCAAGCTCCGACGATCGATCCACCTCAGCCTCCCTCTCAAGAGCCACCCCCTGTCATCACACCGCAGCCTCTTCCTGAACCGCCTCTCGAAGAAGAGCAACTTCCGCCACCTGAAGAACTGATCCCCCAACCAGAACTACCTCTTCCCGGTGAAATCCCGGCGACAATTCGCGTTGAAGGGTTTAACATTGTCGGTAGCACTGTGTTCTCTCCGGAAGAACTCGCTGAGGTGACGGCTCCTTATGTCGGACGCGATCTCACCTTTGCCGAGTTGCTGCAAGTTCGCTCAGCCGTTACACAACTTTATGTTGATCAGGGATATGTCACCTCTGGCGCATTTCTTCCGCCGCAGACCATCCAAGATGGAATGATCACCATTGAGATTGTGGAAGGCAGCTTAGAAGAAATCAATATTACCGGAACTCAACGACTCAACCCTGGCTATGTTCGTAGTCGCCTTGAATTGGTTGCGGACACGCCGCTGAACGTCAACCGATTACTAGAAGGACTGCAACTCTTACAGCTTGACCCTCTCATTGAAACTATTTCTGCGGATTTACAAGCAGGGGTTCGTCCGGGCACGAGCATTTTGCAAGTAGAAGTCACCGAAGCTGACACATTTGCCGTTTCTCCAGAACTGGATAATGGACGATCGCCCAGCGTAGGCAGCTTTCGGCGCACCATCGGAATTAGTCAAGCAAACCTGCTTGGATTTGGGGATGGCTTGAGTGTCAGCTATGCCAACACAGACGGTAGCAATGAAGTGGATGCCAGCTACATCATCCCGATCAACCCTCGCAACGGGACGATTCGCTTATCGTTTGGGCTAAGCAGTAGCGATGTGATCGAACCGCCCTTCGATGACCTTGATATTGCCGCAGACTCCCGCTACTACGAACTTGCCTACCGTCAACCCATCTTTCAATCTCCGACTGAAGAGTTTGCGCTGGGCATCATTGCTTCCCGTCAAGAAAGCGAAACCGAACTGCTCGGTGAACCCTTCCCGCTCTCCTTTGGGGCAAACGAAGAAGGAGAAACCCGTGTCTCGGTGATCCGAATTTTTCAAGAGTGGATCAGGCGCAGCAGCCAAGAAGTTCTGGCTGCCCGTTCTCAGTTCAGCATTGGCTTAGACCTTCTGGATGCAACCGTCAACGATGGTCTTCCCGATAGCCGCTTTGTCTCATGGCGTGGACAAGGACAGTGGGTGCGTCTCCTTGCTCCCGATACTCTCTTCCTGGTGCGAACTGATATTCAGCTAACAGGTGATTCGCTCGTTCCCCTGGAGCAATTTGGTGTAGGTGGACAACTCAGCGTCCGGGGCTATCGTCAGGACTTTCTATTAGCTGACAACGGTGTACTCTTCTCCACTGAAGTTCGTCTTCCTGTCTTGCGAGTGTCTGAAGTGGATGGACTGCTGCAAGTCGTTCCCTTCCTGGATATTGGAACAGCCTGGACTGCTCGTGGAGATGAACTTGATCCCAGTACGCTCGTTGGTTTGGGAGTTGGCTTACTCTGGCAGCAAAGCGATACGCTCTCTGCGCGGATAGACTGGGGGATTCCGCTGATCGATGTTGATTCGAGGGAACGAACCTGGCAGGAAAGCGGCATTTATTTCTCAATCCTTTACACCCCATTCTGATCGATCGGCAGGATCAGGTCATCATTAAACGGTAGGATGAACATTGCCCATCAAACGCTTAAACTAAGGCGATGGGCAACTTTTGCAGCCTGACCGTGGGGTGGGCATCTTCCTCGCCCAGTGTCGAGGACGGGTGAGACGCTTATCCTACAAGAACATTACCTGATGATTTTCTTAAACTCTATCAGCAGGCACTACAAGTCAGATTGCGTTTCTTTTTTTTAAACCGTTAGTCTTTTAAACCGTTAGTTTTCCTTCAACCGTCTGAGCATCAGTAGGTGGAAAGTGCTTCTCCAGTAGAGCAGGCACCGCCTCTGGGCGAATTTGGCTATAGCGAGTCTTGTCTGGCATGACTAAATTGGGTCCTTCTTTGCAGCGTTTCATGCAGCCTGTAGGCTTGATGCTGACTTGTAACGTTAAGCCACGATCGCCCAATCCCCTCTCAAGAGCTTCCACGATCGCCCGCCCCCCCCGCTTGCAGCAATCCGATTTTTGGCATACCAGGATATTGGCTTTTGTCTTTTGCGGAACTGTCACCGCTGGGAGAGGCGGTGGCATCAGAATGACACTAGAATTCTGAGGCTCTGCATTTGGAGTCGCTGGAGCAACGTGATAGGCTTTCAGCTTGGTTTTGCCTTTTTCCCAATCCACTTTACGAGAGCCAGAGACTTGAATCCAGTCGCCCGGTTTGAGGGTGAAATAGAGCGAGAATCGCAGTTCTTTTGACAACTTAATAACGTGTTCCCCTGAGGTCGTTGATAGCCGCAAGTACTTCAGCTTATAGCCGTCTTTTGCGGCGAAGCCTAAGAAACGTCCTTCAAGGTTGAATTCGGAGACTTCTTTGGGATCGTATTTGCTCATGGTTGGAAACAGAGATAAGGGGGTCAAATCGTCTAACTGGATTGCCAGCAGTATTCTAACCAGTTTATTAATTGTTGGCGGGAAGCCGTGAGTTGCTGGATCACACTACGGAGTTGGAGAATCGCGATCGGGCTATTCACTTCCACCCGAAGACTTCCATCTTCTGGACAGAGGCAAGGGATTTCAAGTTCTTGGAGTCGATAGTAGGCACACCACCGATCGCATCGGGCGATCGAAATAAGGTGGGCATTTAAGGGGTGGGATGGGGATTGGTTCATTGAGTAAGGTTAAGTTCAAATGCAACTAATTCCTGGCTAGATCGGTAGAAACTTTAATCTAAGCCATGCAAGATTTTATTGAAATATCAGCAACTATACGAGAATCACTCTTCTAATTAAGGCATAGCGGTATTTGTATGTTTGTCGATCGGATGTCATTAAGCATTAGTTATTGCCAATAATATTCAATAACTTCTTGATCCAATCTACGACACGAGTGACCCATTTGCAAAGTTCTTTCATTAACACTTCATGCACAAGAGAAGATCATCCTAAACAAACAAACAGCTATATAAACAAACGCTGAGATTTATTAGTGTGTGTAAATAAATAGCGAACGGGCACCAGAGGAGAACACTAGAATGGGATCGAGGAAGGATGGCTATGTTATCCATGACTCAGTAGACTAACGGAGCGAAAATAATCTTTTGAATCCCTTGCTGGGAAACGATCGGGGTCATTTTTGCTTCGGTAGGTTGCTGTGTTGGATGTCACGCTTGGAGCATGATGCATGGATAGTTGCCCCGATCGCCATCTGGTTTGGATTTTAAGGTTTGTAATTTTACGTAATGGGCGATATTTCTCAGTTTGTCAGTCTGAGCGGTGGGGAGAAGACTCTCGACCTCTGTCAGAATTCTTGTGAGAGGCTTTACTCTACGATCGCTGCATACCCTGGAGGGAAACCGTTTCAGCCTGACTTCTCAGATCAGAAAGTGGCTCATTTCGAGATTCTGGTATCCAAGCCCTGGATCAGGTGTTCTATACAAACGGAGAAGCACCTGATTTCGGCTACCCAAAACTCATTCTTTAAAAGTCCGCAATCATCAGTTAAACAGGAGTATGAGGTATGGCTATTGCAACCATAAACCCGACCACTGGGGAGACGATGAAAGTCTTTGAGCCGCTGACCGAAGAGGAGATCGCCTTTAAATTAGGCTTAGCGCAACGGACATTTGAGCAATATCGACACACATCTTTAGCGCAACGGGCTGAATGGCTGAATGCCGCCGCCAAGATTTTGCTCGATGAGCGAAACCACTTCGGCAAAATCATAACCTTGGAGATGGGCAAACCGATCGCGGCTGCGATGGCAGAAGTTGAAAAATGTGCCCTCGTCTGCCGCTACTATGCCGAAAATGCTGCCGAATTTCTTAAAGATGTGGCGATCGACACCGATGCGAGTCACAGTTTTATTCGTTATCAGCCGCTTGGAATTGTCTTGGCGGTCATGCCGTGGAATTTTCCGTTTTGGCAAGTGTTTCGTTTCGCGGCTCCGGGGCTGATGGCAGGTAACGTGGGACTTCTCAAACACGCCTCTAATGTCCCTCAGTCCGCCTTGGCGATCGAAGATATTCTTTTGAGAGCCGGATTTCCGAAAGGAGCATTCCAAACGTTGCTCATCGGCTCTGAGAAAGTGGCTCAAATTGTTGAAGACGATCGCGTTAAAGCTGCCACACTCACCGGAAGTGAAGCGGCTGGAGCCAGTCTTGCGAGTGTTGCCGGAAAACAGCTTAAAAAAACTGTGATGGAATTGGGCGGCAGTGATCCGTTCATTGTCTTGGAAAGTGCTGACCTTGACACGGCTGTTTCCACGGCTGTTACGGCACGGATGATTAATAATGGTCAGTCTTGCATTGCGGCAAAGCGGTTTATTGTGCAGGAGTCGATCGCAGAGGCGTTCACCGAAAAACTCGTTGCCAAATATGCGGCTCTAAAAGTGGGTGATCCACTCAATCCTGAAACTGACATTGGTCCACTCGCCACACCGACCATTCTTAAAGAACTGGATGCTCAAGTCCGTGCGTGTGTTAAACAGGGTGCAACTCTGTTAATTGGAGGCGATCCGCAGATTGTGTCAACCAAGTCGATCGTCGCTCTCCAGCATGGGAATTTCTACCCGCCAACTATTCTGACTGATATTCCACCCGATGCTTCTGCCAATCAGGAAGAGTTTTTTGGTCCGGTTGCGCTTTTGTATCGCGTTCCGGATATTGATGCGGCGATTCAACTGGCGAATAGCACTCCGTTTGGCTTGGGAGCTAGTGCATGGACACAAGTTTCAGAAGATCGCGATCGCTTCATGGCTGAACTGGAATCAGGCTCCGTGTTTATCAATGGCATGGTTAAATCTGACCCGCGTTTACCGTTTGGTGGCATCAAGCGATCGGGCTATGGACGCGAACTAGGGCGTGAAGGAATTCACGAGTTCGTCAATATCAAAACAGTTTGGGTGAAATAGGGAATGCAGGATTTTGAGTTTGAAGTTTTGAATACCGAGTTCTAAGTTTTGAGGGTTGAATTCTGAGTGAACTGAAATAATTTGTTACACTCTTCATGCTTAACGCAAGACTTCGTAGCTTTGTCATTTTGCTCATAACCACGGGTGTCTGCTGATTCCGATTAGAGCATCTTTACAACTCAAGACTCAGAACTCACCTCCCCGCTTCAACTCAAAACTGAAAACTCAAAGCTTAATACTTCATTAAGGAGAACAACATGACTGAACTAAATACTGCCGAACTGCTCGTTCGATGTTTAGAAAATGAAGGCGTCGAATACATCTTTGGCTTACCTGGAGAAGAGAACTTACATGTTTTGCAAGCGATCAAAGAATCTTCCATTAAATTCATCACTACTCGTCATGAACAAGGCGCTGCATTCATGGCGGATGTGTATGGTCGCCTGACTGGCAAAGCTGGCGTGTGTTTATCGACCTTGGGACCGGGTGCAACGAACTTAATGACAGGGGTTGCGGATGCAAACCTCGATCGCGCTCCCCTCGTCGCAATCACTGGGCAGGTAGGCACCGATCGGATGCACATCGAATCCCATCAGTATCTCGATTTGGTGGCAATGTTTGCACCAGTCACCAAGTGGAATGCCCAAATCGTTCGTCCGAGCAACACGGCTGAAATTGTTCGTAAAGCCTTCAAGCTGGCTCAAACGGAGAAACCTGGAGCCGTCCATATCGATTTACCTGAAAACATTGCCGCCATGACAGTGGAAGGCAAGCCCCTCAAGCCCAACGAACGCGAAAAAATCTTTGCCTCCTTCCAGAGCATCGGACAGGCGGCTCAAGCGATTTCTAAAGCCGTTAATCCAATCATTCTGGTTGGCAATGGGGCGATCCGTGACCATGCAAGTGAAGCTCTAACGGAGTTTGCCACTCGTTTGAATATCCCCGTTGCCAATACGTTCATGGGCAAGGGTGTCATTCCTTATACGCATCCCCTGGCTCTCTGGAGTGTTGGATTGCAACAACGCGATCATATTAGCTGCGGCTTCGATCACGCAGATTTGGTCATTGCCGTTGGTTATGACTTGATTGAATATTCTCCTAAACGCTGGAACCCCGATGGTTCAACGCCGATCGTCCACATTGGGCAAACGCCAGCCGAAGTCGATAGCAGTTATATTCCGGTGGCTGAAGTCGTCGGTGATATTTCTGATTCCCTACGCGAAATTCTCAAATGTGCCGATCGCACCCGTAAACCCATACCCCATGCTGTCCAACTCCGTGCTGATATGGTAGAAGACTACGAAGAACACGCCTATGACGAAAGCTTCCCGATCAAACCGCAAAAGTTAATCTACGACCTGCGCCAAATCATGGGCCCCGAAGATATTGTTATCTCCGATGTTGGGGCACACAAAATGTGGATGGCGAGACACTATCACTGCGATTGTCCCAATACCTGCATTATCTCTAATGGATTTGCGGCGATGGGGATTGCAATTCCAGGGGCGATCGCCGCGAAGTTAGTGGCTCCCGATCGCAAAATCGTTGCGGTCACGGGAGACGGCGGCTTCATGATGAACAGTCAGGAACTCGAAACCGCGCTTCGGGTGAAGACTCCCTTCGTCACGATCATCTTTAACGATGGCGGCTATGGCTTAATCGAATGGAAACAGATGAATCACTTCGGTGAATCGGCATTTGTCCGCTTTGGCAACCCCGATTTTGTCAAACTGGCAGAAAGCATGGGAGTCAAAGGCTATCGTATTGAATCTAGCTTAGATTTCATCCCCACCCTCAAAGATGCTTTGGCTCAGGATGTTCCTGCCATCATCGATTGCCCTGTAGACTACCGCGAAAACCTTCGTTTCAGTCGCAAAGCTGGCGATCTCAGCTGTGAGATTTGAGGAAACAGGGTAAAGAGCTTGTGGGGTAGGCAGCTTGCCCTACCCTACAAGAAACCAGGCTCTTCATTCTCATCAAGATTGGCAATCTCTCATCGAAGCAGGGCTAGACCAAAAGCAAAGTGAGGATTTTAGAAAATTGGTGAAATAATCATCTCTTATCCTTCGTAATCAATCGCCATCCGTCTGCTTCGTCGATCGTTCGCTTCGATTTCAACTGCACGGTAGAAAAGACATAATCATCGAGCAGCACATAGGGGTGTGCTTCTTGTTGCCAGACTCGTCTGAGCGTTTTCTGATCAATAGGAATCACTTGACGATCGCTGTAAAAATTCAACGACGGACGATTGTAGGGATAAGAGGTATATACTTTTGTCCTATGGGCGTATGCTGCTGCACGATCGCCGCGACGGGCTTGACTGGGTAGGCTTCTGCTAATTCCCAAACCCAATGATTCGAGAGCATTAATAGCATCAGTGAGACATACATTCCCCAGATCAGGAGGGTTATAAACTGGGCGTTTTGTCTTGCAATGAACAAGGCAACGATGGTCATTGTCAATCCTGCAAATGCCAGAATCAAGGTTAAGTCTAGCTGGCGCGGTCTGCTGAACCAACCAAAGTAAACCATTCCTAGCCATCCGGCGATCGCTAGCATCGCAAATAACCCAATCCAAGCACGAGAGTAAGGGGTGGGTGGGAGCGGCTTCACACCGACTTGTTTGCCTTGCTGCCAGAGGATTGCTAATTCTGCTCCGCCAATTAATGCCAATGCAGGATAGAGCGGCAAACCGTACCAAGGAAGCTTCGTTGCCATGAGGGAGATTGCCGCAAGATAGACAGTCCCCCAAACGATCGCCAATTTCGCCCAACTCAAATTTGAATTTTTCCAGGCTAATTGACCGCCCAACGGCAAAAACAATAGCCAAGGTACGCTATATTTCAAGACTTCCAGCACATAGTACCAGGGCGCACCACTGTTCTGCTCTACATCTGTCCAGATGCGCTGCAAGGATTGATTGAGCAAATTCGTCCCTAAAAATTCCTGACCATAGTGAAGCCATTGAGCCATATACCAAAGCATCACCGGGAATAAGCCCAATATTAGCCCAATCCACAGGTAAGGCAGTTTCAGTAAACGAGGCGTATCCCAAGCGAGAAAGACGATCGCGATCGTTGCCATCAGCACTCCGACTAACACACCTTTTGTCAGACAAATCAGTCCCAGTGCAATACCGACGCCCAGGGTGTAACGATAGTCTCGGCGCGATCGTAATAAACAGAGCATCATTAATATCAGGAAGCAGACGATCGCTCCATCCAACATTGCCAAGCGTCCTTGACGCACTACGGGGAGTGAGGTGAGGTAAATCAACGCTGCAAAGACCGCAGGTAAACGCGGATAAAACACTTCTCGTGCCACGCTGTAGAACAACGGTACCGAAATGGCTGTCAGAATGGCACTTGGCAAACGAGCCGTCCACTCGTTTACACCCGCGATCGAATAGAATCCTGCAATCAACCAGTGCATCAACGGGGGTTTGTTGAAATAAGGGTCGCCCCATAGAGTCGGATGTAGCCAGGTGAGCGAATCAACGGACGATTGCCAAATTTCACGAGCCACCTGAGCCACTAGTCCTTCATCCCAATCGCGGAGAGGAAGCCCACCCAGATTGATCGTGAAAAGGAACAGGGCGGCAATCAGCAATCCAATGGTCCAGTGGCGATCGGTTTGGCGATCGCCTCGTTGCAAGATTCTCTCCAACTCTCCCACCTGAAATGTTTCGTTACTCATGCTGTCAACTCTAATCAATCTAGACTTTGGACGGCGAACGGGCGATCGTAGACCGTCTTGCTATGCTTTGTTCATAGAGTTTGGATAGAATCCGAACAAAATCATTGTATAGCTGTAGTCAGTTAGGTTAGGACATGGACATTTTTGTGGGGCGGCTCCGCCGCCCCACAAAAATGTCCTAACCAATATGACTATGGCTATACAATCTTCAGACGGATTAAGCTTCTTCCCGTGAAATTTGTAATTGGACATAAACTAACACCAGCGTGATGGCTAGCAATAGTGTCGTTACGGCAGCGGCATAACCGAAGTCAAACTGGGCGAATGCCTGATTGTAGATGTAGAACACGAGTAGATTGGTGGAGTTTAATGGACCGCCGCCCGTCATAACATAAGGCTGCTCAAAACTGCGGAGGGTGAAGATAGCCGTTGTAATGGTTGCAAAAACCAGGGTCGGTCGGAGTCCGGGCAGCGTAATGTGCCAAAATTGCTGCCACAGATTGGCTCCATCGAGTTCAGAGGCTTCATAGCGATTCAGTGGGATGGTTTGCAAGCCTGCCAAAAAAACGACCATATTAAACCCAATCTGCTTCCAGATGCTCAGGAGAATCAAGACAGGCATTGCCCATGTTGGGCTACCCAGCCAAGGAATCGGCTCAATCCCCAATAGGCTTAACAGGCTGTTCACGGGACCGTCGGTTTGAAAGAGCCAGCGAAAGCCCAATCCGACTGCTACAAGTGACGTAATTGAGGGAATAAAATAAGCGGTTCGCAGCAGTCCTCGCAGGGCGAAGGCTTGATTCAATAAAACTGCCAGAATTAGGGGAATGATCAGGCTGGGAATGACGGTGGCGATCGTGAAATACGCGGTATTCCCCAACACTTGCCAGAAATCCGGATCAGCCAGCAAGCGCAAATAATTTCGGATACCAATCCAAGTCGTGCCCTCACGGGTGAAGCTGCCTGTGGTAAAGCTGAGATAGCCAAGATAGGCGATCGGATAAATCACAAATATCCCCAGCAAAATCAGGGCTGGAGCGAGGAATAGCCACGCTTCTATCGTTTCCCGTTGAGATTCATTGATCGATTTCACACGCATCAAGCGGATAACCATCCTGCACAATGGCCTGCATAATAGGGTGATCTCGTTTCACCCTGTTTTCCTAATCCATCATGCCTGATACTGTCAGTCTTGTGTCTCCTGATGTGGCACTGCCTCTGCCAATTGCCGATCGCTCCCATCCTTTGAATCTGGGCATTATGGCATCCGGGAGCGGCAGCAATTTTGAAGCGATCGCTCAGGCTATTGCCAATCAAGACTTGGATGCTCAAATTCGAGTGATGGTTTACAACAATCCCGATGCGAAAGCTGCCGCACGAGCCGATCGACTGGGCATTCCCAAAGTGTTGCTCAATCACCGCAAGTTTTCAAGTCGGGAAGGATTGGATGAGGCGATCGTTACGACAATGCGCCAATATCAAGTCGATTGGGTGATCATGGCAGGCTGGATGCGAATCATTACGCCAGTCTTAATTGATGCCTTTCCCGGACGAATTCTGAATATTCATCCCAGTTTATTACCCAGTTTTCCGGGGGCATCTGCGATCGAACAAGCCCTCACTTCTGGAGTCAAAATCACAGGTTGCACCGTTCATATCGTGGAATTAAAAGTTGATAGCGGCCCCATCATCATGCAAGCCGCCGTTCCAGTTTTGCCGAATGACACGATCGAAACCTTGCATCAACGCATTCAAGTTCAGGAGCATCGGATTTTTCCAAGAGCGATCGCGCTTGCCGCGTTGCAAGTTTGCCACAATTAGTCACAAAGGGTTTAGCCACACCGGGTTTAGCCACACAGGGTTTAGCCACACAGGGTTAGCTGGCTGTGTACAAGGGTTTTGCATGAATGCTTTCGCTACAGGCTGGCAATGGAGGCATAATCTCTAGTATCGATCGACGATCTGAGCGAATCAGACTGGAAACCAGACTAGACTATGCAAATCCTGTTGGTGGATGATGAGATTGAGCTAACCGATCCGTTGAGCCGAATTCTCAGACGCGAGGGTTATCAGGTTGATATTGCCCATGATGGACTGGAAGGAAGTCAGTTGGCGGTTCAAGGCAATTATGATTTGCTGATTCTTGACTGGATGTTACCTCAGAGAACAGGGCTAGAGATCTGTCAGCAGTTGCGATCGCAGGGTGATATGACCCCCGTTCTATTTCTTACGGCGAAAGATACGATAGACGATCGAGTGGAAGGGTTAGATGCGGGTGCTGATGACTATCTTGTGAAGCCGTTTGAATTACGCGAACTGTTGGCGCGAGTCCGGGCATTGCTGCGTCGTCCCCCAAACTTAGAGTCTTCATCGCTACAACGCTTGCGTATGGATGACCTGGAACTAGACTTAGACAATCAAGTGGCATATCGAGGAGGGCGGACGATCGAACTTTCTGAGAAAGAAAGTCAACTTCTCACCTATTTGATGCGTCATCCCAATCAATTACTCACTCACGAGCAAATTCATCACTATCTCTGGGGAGATGGTGAAAAGCCAAGCAGCAATGTCTTAGCCGCACAAATTCGTCTCCTTCGGCGCAAAGTTGAGGCAGCCCATGAAACGCCCCTGATTCATACGGTCTATGGCAAAGGTTATCGATTTGGAGCATTGCTCGATTAGAGGTGAAGCGTTTGGTAAATCAAAAAAATGTTTTGTGTAGCCTTTGGATTAAAGTAACCCTTTTGACAGAAAACAAATTATTTTGCGATCGCTATAACGTAAGTAATTACTCTAACCAGTGATAGGCAGAATCGGTTGCGAAACGACAGTTTGGCTGTTTGAAGCTGATTTAATGACTTCAAAAGTAGCTTTAATTACAGTTTGGCGATCGGCTAGTTGCAACAGGAGAATTGATAGTAGTGGCAGTGATTAGAGGGGGTATGGGGGCTGTTACCCGACACGTAGTTTGATTAGGGGTACGACACAAAGATTGATCCCTGAAGCCGGAGGATTGTAGTACACCAGAAATAGATACTCCTCAATGAGCGACAGGAGGATGGTATGCCCAGTGCAA